>JAQGOX010000757.1 GCA_028293365.1 Verrucomicrobiales bacterium
ACCAGGCATTACTGTCGTATCAATCGGTCATCGCGGACGCCGTACTGAGCATTGAAATCGCATATTACAATGTTTTGGCAGACGGCGAGCAGGTGGTGGTCCAGGAAGCTTCACTGGAATTGCTGAACCATCAACTCGCGGATACGCGAAACCGAGTCGATGCGGGTACCTTGCCTCAATTCAATGTGCTTCGAGCTGAGGTCGAAGTGGCGAATGCCCGACCTCGACTCATTCGGGCGCGAAGCGCGTTCCGAATTGCCAGGCAGAATTTGGTCAATGCTCTCGGATATTCCGTTCCGAGGGAAGTTTTGGAAGATGTTCCTTTAATACTGACTGATAAACTGGTTGCCACGCAATATGAGGTCGATCTTCCTTCCGCGATCGCCCAGTCGCTCCAAAATCGAACGGAATTGGCAGTTTTGCGAAAAGCTAAGGAACTGCGATCCGAGCAGGTCAAACTTGCGAAATCCGGCTATAAACCGAGCGTTCAGCTTTTTGCCGGATATGGCGCTCGGAATTCGACATTTATAAACGATATCACCCGTGACGTTTACGGCTGGAATGCCGGTGCCCTGGCAAGTTGGAATATCTTTGACGGATTCGCCACCAAAGGCCGCATCGTCCAGGCCAGGGCGCTTTCGGAACGCACTGATATCGAGCTGGACGATACCTCCAGACGTATTGAACTCGAAGTTCGGACCGCTTATTCCAGCTTTATCGAAGCCCGGGAATTGCTCGAATCACAAAAAAAAGTGGGCGAACAAGCTGCCGAAGCGCTGCGCCTTGCCGAAGACCGCTATGGAGCCGGCAGTGGAACTCAGTTGGATGTTCTGAGCGCTCAAACGGCCCTCACTGAAGCCCGATCGACGCAGATCCAGGCACTCCATGATTATTCGGTGGCTCGCGCCCGTGTGCAGCGAGCCATCGGCACCCCTTTTTCTTCGAGCAAATAACCAATCCACTATGCCTGATCCTGAATCCCCAACTCGCAATGCCAAACCCGGTCATTTCATTCTTAAAATCGCCGCCGCAGTAATCCTCACTTTTTTGTTCTATGTTGGTTTCAATAGCATCCTGAACAGTTTCACGCACGAATCCACGGACGATGCGTTCCTTGACGCGCATCTCATTAACATCGCCTCAAAACTGCCAGGTTATGTTTCCGCGGTGCATGCTGTCGAAAATCAAACGGTTAAGGCCGGAGATTTATTGCTCGAAATCGATTCGCGCGATTACGAAACAAAATTGCAGCAAAAGCGGGCTGCGGCTGAAAGTTCGCGCGCAAACTTCAAAACTGTTCAATCCACTTATCATCTGGTCACTGCTCGTGTGGAAACCGCGCAATCCAACAGAAAACAGGTGCAAGCGGACCTTGCGGCAACTGAAGCCGCAGCGATCAGAGCCCAAGCCGACCTTGAGCGTGGAAACCAGCTACGTGCGAAAAATGTCATTTCTCCCCAGGAATTCGACACTTTAAGTGCCGCGGGCAAGACTGCGAACGCCAATCTCGCCGCCGCCCGCGAAAAATTGACGGGAGAAGATTCGAAAATCAATGAAAGTATTGCGCAAAAGGAAGCGGCAAAGACGATGATCGAGGTCGCTCGAGCGCAACTAAATCAGTCTGAGATCGACATAAAAGAGGCGGATCTGGACCTTTCCTACATGAAAATCGTCGCTCCGCAGGACGGCCGAATCACCCGGAAAGCCGTCGAGCGCGGCAGTTACGTGCAGACCGGGCAAACCTTGATGGTGATCGTGACGCCACACGTCTGGGTGACTGCAAATTTTAAAGAATCCCAATTGCGCCTGATGCGTCCCGGTCAACCCGCCGAAATCGAAATTGATGCTTATCCGGATAAAAAATATCAAGGTCACGTCGATAGCATCCAATCGGGTAGCGGAGCGCGCTTCAGTTTGCTTCCGCCGGAAAATGCCGTCGGCAACTTTGTGAAAGTCGTTCAGCGAGTACCCGTGAAAATCGTTTTTGATGAGCCGATCGATTCCGCTGGAACCCTTGGTCCGGGCATGTCCGTAAGTCCATCGGTTTTAATACGAACTGTGACCGTTGCAAAACCGATCCGATGGCTCGTAGCTGCCGTTCTCGCGGTAATCGTCGTCATGGGAGGTTCGCTTCTGTTTTCTCGAGTCAAACGCAGCAAGTCCACCGCACCGGCAGGCAATGGCTAGCCCGTCTCCATCAGTTGCAAACTGGCAACCGGCCGCGAATCCCTGGATTATCGCGGTGGCGGTGATGTCGGCAACATTCATGGAGGTGCTTGATACCTCGGTGGCGAATGTGTCGCTGCCTCACATCGGAGGAAATTTGTCCGCCACCACGGAAGAAGCGACCTGGGTTCTGACCAGCTACCTTGTTTCCAACGCGATTATCCTTCCGATGACCGGTTGGCTTGGCCTTTATTTCGGACGCAAGCGGCTGCTCGTAATCTGCATCACTATATTCACGATTGCATCGGTGTTGTGCGGCATGGCGCCCAACCTCGCTTTTCTGATTGTCGCACGAGTTTTGCAGGGCGCCGGGGGAGGGGCGATGCTTCCGATATCTCAGGCCATTTTGCTCGAAAGTTTTCCTCCGGCCAAACGCGGCGTGGCTATGGCCGTGTTCGCAATGGGTGTGGTGGTGGCTCCGATTCTGGGACCTACTCTCGGCGGTTGGATTACCGATAACTATTCCTGGCGCTGGATTTTTTATATCAATTTACCGGTGGGTATTTTTGCCATCGTCATGGCGCAAGCCTTTATCGAAGATCCTCCCTATATTCGCGACGCTAAACCCGGACGGATCGATCTGATCGGTTTTGCTCTGCTGTCTCTTTGGCTTGGAACGCTTCAGGTCGTTTTTGACAAAGGTCAACAAGCGGATTGGTTCGAAGCGCGGTGGGTCTGTTGGACGGTGGTCATATCCACGGTTTCTTTCATCTCCTTCGTTTGGCGCGAATTCTGGTCTGAAAATCCGCTGGTCAATTTGCGAATTCTCAGTAACCGCAATTTCACGACCGGATTAATTTTAATGACGATGGTTGCCGCGGTGCTGTATGGAACGACTGCCGCAATGCCAATCTTTTTGCAAACCTTGATGGGGTATCCCGCACTCCAAAGCGGCTACGCGATGAGTCCGCGCGGTTTTGGCGCTTTTCTCACGACGATCCTGGTGGGACGGCTGATTGGGAAAGTGAAAAACCGATGGCTCATAATTGTTGGTTTCTCGCTGCTCGCCTTTTCTTCGTTCTGGCTCGGTGGAATAACTCTGGAAATGGGCATGGCGAGCGTTATTTGGCCGAGCATTCTTAACGGTGTAGCCGTGAGTTTCATTTTTGTGCCGCTGACCACCGCCACGATGGGCCACCTGCAACAGCAACAAATCGCAAATGCGAGCGGCATTTTCAACTTGATGCGCAACCTCGGCGGCAGCATCGGCATTGCCGGTCTCACTACGATGCTCGCACGGGATTCACAGGTTCACCAGGCGGCCATGATCTCGCATCTAACCCCTTTCGACGCAGCGTACCAACAACAACTCGGACTCCTCCAATCAGGCTTTGCCCGGAATCAAAGTTCCATCGAAGCAACATTGAGCGCGCAACAAGTCGTTTATGCACACTTGTATCAGCAATCCCAACTGTGGGCATTCGTTGATGGTTTTCGAATTTTTGGTTTCCTCTGCCTTTGCTGCATTCCTGTGGTATTTATCTTCAAGAAAGTGAGCCCCAAAGCCGCACCGATCGCTGCTCATTAGCTCGCTTTCCAACACCGTTCTGGTAAAAGCGAAAGATGTCTCCCAAGCTATTTGCCATCATCCTCACTTGCCTGTTGATCGAAACGGCTTTAGCCGGTGAACCAAAACGAGTCCTTGATGAGGCCACTCAGGCGCAGAAGCCATTTGTTGTCGAACTCTGGCCGGGCAAGGTTCCCGATGAAACCGGCGAAATCGGACCTGAAAGAGAAGTGATGTCGCCTGCCCTGGACCACAGGCAGGTCGAGGTTATGGACCCGACCAGAATGATCACGGCTGTGACAAAGCCAACGCTCACGGTCTACAAACCAAAGAATCACGATAGTGGCACCGCGGTTGTAATATGTCCCGGGGGAGGGTATTGGAATCTGTACTGGCAACTCGAAGGCGAAGAAGTTGCCGAATGGTTGAATTTGAAAGGGATTACTGGAATCATTCTTAAATATCGCGTGCCGCGCCGCAGCGATGAACCGAAAACAGATCCCGCACGAAGGCCGCTTCAGGATGCCCAACGGGCGATGAGCCTCGTCCGAAGCAAGGCTGCCAAATGGAAAATCGATCCTCAAAAAATCGGAATCATGGGCTTTTCGGCCGGCGGCCATTTGGCGGTTGCGACCGCGACGAAATTCAATCACCGCAGTTACGAAGTAATGGATGAAGTGGATCGAATCAGTAATCGGCCGGACTTCGCGGTCGCTGTGTATCCCGGATATTTAAAACCGAAGGATAAGGATGAACTCGCTTCCTGGCTTTCAATTCCGGCCGGGACCCCGCCGATATTTCTTGCGCACGGAGGCGAGGATATTATCAGCCCACCAAACCAAAGTGTGGTGCTCTATCTCGCTTTGAAGCAGGCAGGTGTCCCAACCGAGTTACATATCTATGCGAACACCGCACACGACTTTGGCGTGCGCAAAAGCGAGCATCCCTATTCCACCTGGACAGATTCGTGCGCAGACTGGTTGCGAGAGCAAAAATTGTTCAGCCCAAAATAACAAAGGACGCATGGAAAGTGTCCGCAGTCCAGAGAGCCCGGTACTTTCGCCTCACTTTTTCGCGAGTGCCCTGGCGGCCGCCTCCTGGAAGGCTTCGCGAACCGGACTGGCATCACTATTCGGAAAATTCGAGCGCTGAACCATTAAGATGTAGGCGACTCCTTTAACGGGATCGATCCAGGCTTGAGTACCCCAGGCACCGCCATGGCCATATGAACCGGGCGAAAGCATCGCAGCTACTCCTTCGTGTGGTGTGCGTAGAATACTGGTTCCGATTCCCCAACCGTAGTTGGCGCCATAGTTACCAAAAGGCGCGTTTTGGAAAAAACCAGTATGGAGATCGCCAGTTTGTGGTGTGGAGAGGTATCTCATCGCGTTCGCACTTAAATAGCGGTGACCTTTGAAGGTCCCTCCATTCAGGAGCATCTGACAGAAGCGCGCGTAATCGGGGCCAGTCGAATAAAGGCCGCCGTTTCCCTGCGGAGGATGATCGTGAGACCCAAAATCGGAACGTTGTGGCACAGGTTCAAGTTGGCCGCTCTCTTTGTTCTTTGCATAGGCGGTAACCAGTTGGGGGCATGCACCAGGGGTGAGATAAAATGTGGTATGCTTCATTCCGAGCGGATCGAACAGCCTTTTTTGGAGGAATGCATCAAAAGTCATGCCGCTGACCACCTCAACTATATGTGCTGCGGCATTGATACCGCTCTGAGTATATCTCCATTTTTCGCCGGGTTCGTACTGCATCGGAGTTGCCAGCCAGATGGGGACCAACTCGGCAAGGGTTTTTGCCTTTTGCGCCGCCGGTCCGCTCGCCTCGCCCAGCCCAGAAGTGTGGGTCAGAATTTGAGTGATTGTCAGATTCGCGAGTTTGCCTGATGGGGTCTTGAGATTGGCAAACTCCGGAATAAATTTTGAAACGGGGTCGGCAACGTTCAGTTTGCCTTCGTCCTGCAGCATGAGGATCGCGGTGCCGGTAACCGGCTTTGTCATCGAGGCGATCCAAAAAACGGTCTCCGGAGTCATCGACTTTTTCGTGGCAACATCCGCATAGCCGATGCTTTCGAGGTCAAGGATTTTATTTTTTGTCACTACGACAGTCACAGCTCCAGCAATTTCGTTCTTTGCGATCATTTCTTCCATCGCGGCACCGACACCAGGAAGTTTCGGCACTGCGGCGAATGTGGAGAGGACCGTGGAGACTATACAAATGGCCAGGAAGCGGAAAGGGTGCATGGCGAAGGATTCAATCCGGCCTTTTGTGCGTGGTCAAGGCTGCATTAAAATCATGGGGATCGAAACACCAACCTTATTTCTTTTTCCAAAGCAGTTCCATTTCGACGCCCTCTGGATACAACTTCGGGAAATAAAAGCCAATCGCCTCCATCGGAAAGCCGAGGCTAACCGGCTTGGCGGGCCCCTCGCTTGCCAACAAACCACCCGCAATCAAATCCGAGATAATCCTCCGCGTTGTTCGCTCTGGCCGCAGCAGCACTTGGGTGGTCTCACCGCGAGTTAGCTCACCCCTCAAAAACGCCTGCTGTAGCAACGCTACAATCCTTTCGTCGGCTTTGTGTTCGCGAACCCAACGGTCGCCAAAAAAACGAATCCGCTCGAGGATTGTATCAAAGTCCAACAAACCAGTCATGAATTGCACCTGGTCCAGACAACACTCCAGGAAAAACTTGCAGAAAGCTGCGAGCCCCAAATCGGACAGATTTCCCCGCCCATCATAATCATTCCAGCGAGGCGCATCGGCAGCGCTTAAGGCCGATAGATATTCATCCTTTCTTCGAGCGAATCCGCGAGAAATAGTCCATAGTCCGTAACCACCAAGTCCGGACTGAGTCAAGGAAGCATGCGTAAAAAGGCGTGCCACCCGGCCGTTGCCATCCAGGAACGGATGAATCCATGCCAGTCTGTGATGCGAGGCTGCGACCGCAATGATTCGTGTGAGCGGATCCAATGAAGAGGGCTTGTAAGCGGCAGAGAATCGAGCCAGAAACTTTGGCAACGACTCAGCCCGAGGGGCAATATGACGCCCCACTTCAACTTCCGCTCGTCGAAGCTGGCCTGGAATGACTTCGTCCGTGTTCCCATTTTTCGTTTTTACGAATCTGAAAGCCTCGGGTAGCCGTGCATAAAGCTCACGGTGAATCCAACAGAGTGATTCCAGTTCACAAATTGGCAATTCGCGGATTTCACGCAGCCGATTTTCAAGTATCTCTTGAACTTGAATATGTGCTGCACTCTCAATTTGCAGAGCGCGTTGAGCCGGGTCGTTGGAGAAGTCATGCTTCAACGCTCGTTCAATTTCGAGCGGATGAGTGTTGTGACCCTCGATCAAATTCGAATAATAACTGTTCATCGATCGAACCAACGCCGCTATTCGCTGCCCCGTAATCGGATGTACGCAGCCGCCTAATCTCGCGGTACTCTTCGCCAACTGAAGCGCAAGTTCACTCAGATCCCGATTATCACTCGGCAACATCGGTTCCATCGCACTGGAATGACTGTACACTTTCATCATTTTGGCCGGTCCGTCGGCCGGTCTTAGAATGCATTGATTATTGATAATCAGATAATAACAAAAGATACAGACATCACAAACCAAAATATTGGCCGGTGATTTCGCTGGTCACAGATTAATCGAGTATGATCAAGATTGGCGAAAATCCTACGCGGACGAAGGACCCGTTTGTTTGGGGCGGATTACTGGAACGGGAACGCCGAAGGGTCGGCTATTGTTAACACTGGTCCCAGATTTTGGTCTCCTCGGATTTTCATCGACCACAAACTCGAGCTCCATTCCGCTTGCTAATCACTCAACAACCCATCGACCGCCTTAACCAGATCGGTGTCGCGCGCGTCGCGAAATCGAATAATCCCTTTGCGATCGAGGACGATAACCGAGGTCCAGCTATTGATGTTCCAGGCTTTCGAAATCGGGCCAGCTTCGCCATCCCAAATCGTGGGCCAGGCTATCTCATATTTTTCAACGAGCGACCTGGCAACACTCAATTCTCTGTCGCAGTTGATGCCGATCAGCGCGAAAGGTTTTCCGGCCAGATGATCGATGAGCTTTTTATGTTCTAAGATT
>JAQGOX010000582.1 GCA_028293365.1 Verrucomicrobiales bacterium
CCAGGCGATTGGTCCGTTGAGAAGTCCGGGATTGCTGGAAAAACATTACGCTCCAAAAGCGAGAGTGATTATTCGCTCATGGAAGACCGAGAAAGAGCTGGTTCAAGCGATCGGTGTTGCGGGATTCTCTCCCCAGGAAGCCCATTTGATCGTACATACGGAAATACCGCGCACAAGCCTGTTTGGTCATATCTCGGTTATCCCGCTCGATGCGGAAGCGTACGCGCGCGCTATTTATTCCGAATTGCATCAACGGGACGAAGCGGAAGCCAGGCTGATCGTTGTTGAACAACTTCCGGACACATCTGATTGGGAAGGAATTAATGATCGGTTACGGCGTGCCAGTGCTTGACGCAACCAAGCCTCTTGGTCCGAGCATAGGAAAGGGGGTCGGCCTCATAAATCCCCAGTGATTCGCTGCGAAATGCGGATTCTAAAAAAGGGAGCCTCTCGCGTTCATGTTGCCGCGAAAGGCTCCCATCCCCTTTATTCCCTCCTCTATTCCCCCAACCACCTCAGCTTGCCCCAGTCAAAATCTTGCTTCGTCCATTGGAAAGTCCGTTGCCATTCTCATGGTGAACCGACGTACGGGCTGTGGTCACGATCGGTTCATCCGCTCCGGCGATTTTTGTAAATAAAGTCAGTGCCTGCGCAACGACCTGGTCCATATTGTAGTACTTGTAAGTCGCCAGACGGCCCGCGAAATAAACGTCCGAAGCAGCATCTGCCAGCGCTTGATACTTTTTGTAAAGGTCTGCGTTTTCAGCGCGCGGCACGGGATAGTATGGATCTCCCTGATCTTGCGGAATTTCGTAAACCAGAGTGGTTTGCTTGTGTTCCTGTCCTGTCAAGTATTTGAATTCCGTACAGCGGGTATAAGCGTAATCATTGGGGTAGTTAATCACCGGCGCGGACTGGAATCGTTCGCAGTCGTGGGTTTCGAACTGGAATTTGAGCGATCGATAGGGAAGTTTTCCATACCGATAGTCAAAAAATTCATCCACCGGCCCTGTGTAAACCAATTTCTTGTATGGGATGTAATCGATCACCTCTTTGTAGTCCGTGTTTGTCATCACCTTGATGTTCTTATGCGAGAGCATATTTTCAAACATGCGGGTGAAACCGTGCAGTGGCATGGCCTGATAGCTGTCTGTGAAATACCGATTGTCGCGATTGGTGCGCGTGGGGATGCGGGCGGTGACAGCGGCGTCGAGTTCTGAAGGGTCCACACCCCATTGCTTACGCGTATAACCACGGAAGAATTTTTCGTAAAGTTCGCGGCCAACCTTGCTTATCACCACATCTTCGGATGTTTTGATTTCCTCCCGCGGCTCGGCGAGCGACGCGAGGAACTTTTCAACCTCCATTGAATTCAGATTCGTGCCATAAAGCTGGTTGATTGTGTCCAGGTTGATCGGGATCGGAACCAATTGTCCATCGACACTTGCGAGGACTCGGTGCTGATACGCGCGCCACTTCGTAAACTGGGAAAGATGATCGAATACCGGTTTCGAATTCGTATGGAAAATGTGCGGGCCATACTGGTGGATCATGACCCCTGCATCATCGTAGCGGTCATAGGCATTGCCACCGATGTGTGGGCGCTTGTCGATGATCAGGACCTTTTTATCGAGCTGGCTGGCGAGCCGTTCTGCCAGCGTCGATCCTGAAAAACCTGCTCCAACTATTAAGTAATCAAACATATTTTTTGGTATCTGCCCGCGAAGGCATCTCAAGCCGTGGCTAAATCCCGTGACAGGCGGCTCTTTCCTCGCGAAGAAGCTGCGCCGCTTTTTTTCTTTTCGTTTAAAGCATCCTGAATATGACCTTCGAGTTTCGCGACGATCATATGCCACTGGTTTTCCTCGGCCATTTGAATACCGCGCTCAATAGCATCTTCGTCGGGTTCTTCCACTGCCTTGATACAGAGTGCTATGAATTCATCGTGCGAATGGGCGATTTTCACCGCATCGGCAAAGTTTGAGACAACATCAGGGACAGGAGAAGATACGATCGGCCGCGCCGTGGCCATGTACTCCAGGGCCTTGGTAGGGTTAATAAACTCCGTGGCCTCGTTCATTGCAAACGGCATCATGCAAACATCAAATCCCTTGGTGTAAGAAGGCAGTTGCGCGTACTCGCGCCGACCGAGCCAAAGGATTCGTTCGTGGCGCGGAAGGGAATTCGGGTCCACTTTTACAACCGGGCCAACCATCACGACTGTCCAGTCGGGATGTCCGTCGACTAGTTTAGCGATGAGTTCGTAATCCAATCTTTCGTCCACCACGCCGAAGTATCCGAGCACCGGTTTGCCTGCCGATTTGATATCCTCGGGTAATTCTGTCGCTTCGTCGCGAGCTTTGCTGAAATGAGGCACATCGACGCCGCATCCATAAAAGTGAACGTTTTTATTATAGCGTGATTTGGATTGCCAAAGTTTGCGTCCTCCCGTGAAAACCACATCTGCTTTGGAGAGCAATTCGCGCTCACGAGAAATTAATTCCGGCGGCGCGAATTTGAACTGCGAGAGTTCGTCCATGCAATCGTAGACCAAAGCGCTTTCATTCATCTCGCCAGCGAACGCTGTAGTCGCCATGGGATCGTAGATCCATTGCACAGGGTTTTCGAACTCGCCTTCGAGCGGCCCATTGATGGCTTCTTTCAGTAAGCGAAGCCTTTCTTTATCGACCCAGGGTCCGTCATTGAAACGGGAAGCAGGAAAATGGGTCTGCATCACCGTAATGTTGGGAAACTGCGGCACTGGCGCAATTGAATAGGTCGGTACTTCGTTTCGATCGTGAAGAAGTGGCCCTTCTACAAACAGGATCCGGTGGTTTTTTGAAAGTCTCGACAGAAACTGCTGGGGACGTTGCCACACCCCTTCCCAGCGAAGGTGACAGTGGACGATGATGGGGTAATTATTGATTCCCTGCTCCATATAAAACGGTTTGGTTTTGAACTGAACGTTGGGGATACTGGGAACAAGACCTTCCCGAGTTCTTCAGGTTTAGGGATGTTCGGCAGCGCGTTAACATTGACCACAACAATAGCTTGCAAGCGCAAGCTGTGTAGAGGGGGACAGCCTGTAATTGATTTCAGGAAATTTCGTCGGGAAATTCAGGGTTTTACCTAGCAGCCTACGTTGAGGTCGCGGACGATTGATGGGAATTCCCGCCCCATCGTAGTTTCGATGGTCCGATACAATTGCATGGGCGTCCGCGGAATCGTGCGAAATAAAAAAAAAGCGCGAGCAAAAGCTCGCGCATTCGAATTTAAAGTCGGTTTTGCGATTATCGCTTGATCTGCATCCACGATGATTCCGGCTCGTGGGTGGCGCAGGGGGCGTTCGTGGGCGCGTCGGCTGCGCGTTCGTTTTTCGATGTCAGATTATTTGCCAGGAGATAGGCTTCTACTTCATCACCGCTGACGTCCGGAAGCATGTGGCCGTTGACTTCAACACAGGGGCTCAGCATCTGGCCGCTTTTTTGAATCATTTCCTGGCGCTGAACAGGGTCGTTAATAATATCGCGATCTTCGAATGGAAGGTCGTATTTGCGCATGATAGCGCGGACACCTTGGCTCCAGCCACAGGAGGGTTTCAAATAGGCAATGATTTTCGGTTTATTCATAGTCGCATCAAGCGGATAACAACCTGCCATACCGCTGGACTTTGGCAATATTTTCCTCTTGGGCGATCATCGTGTCGAAGAATGGCTGTGGCAGCTTTAGTCGTCTTGAGTCAAGTGTCGAATAATCAGATTGGTGTCGGAATCGATCATGTCCCGTGATGCTTTTGGGCCAGTTCTCGAGCCATGGCTGCGTCCATATCCGCAGGCGTTTTGGATTTCCAGTTTCTCGGCAGATGTAATTTCAAAACTCCCGCCGATGCCCCCGGCGTTTAGAGAATCGCCCGAAGTCCGATTCAGGGAGCAACCTCGATAAACGCCGATTATATTGTCTGCCGAAAGCGCGAGGTGGGATTTTTGAAATTGGTGATAACTATGAATGCGCAATTAAACGGTAAAAAAGTGGCGATCCTGGTCGCCAACGGTTTTGAGCAAAGTGAACTGTTGGAGCCGAAGAAAGCACTGGAAGATGCGGGCGCCGAAACGGAAATCGTGTCACCGGTAGAAGGCAAAGTACAGGGTTGGAAAGACGAGGACTGGGGTAAGAAACTGGCGGTTGATGTGCCGCTCGACGAAGCGGATGCGGATAATTACGACGCGTTGCTCCTGCCGGGGGGAGTAATGAATCCGGATAAACTGCGCGCGAACGAAGAGGCAGTCGATTTTGTGCGCGCATTTTTTGACGCCGGAAAGCCGGTGGCGGCCATCTGTCACGGACCGTGGACATTGATTAACGCCGGGGTGGTTGAGGGGCGAAAAATGACCTCCTATGCATCTATTCGTGTCGATTTGGAAAATGCCGGTGCGCGGTGGGTCGATGAGGAGGTGGTTGTGGACAATGGTTTAGTCACGAGCCGCCAGCCGTCGGATATCCCTGCATTTAATCGAAAAATGATCGAGGAGATCGCTGAAGGCCGTCATGAACTGGCCGGGCGACGAATGGAGGCCGCAGCCCGTTAATGGTTCGCTCGGTAGTTTGACAAATTACAAAAAAAAGGCGCGGTTCTACCGCGCCTTTTAATTTTAAATTACGGCGGGCTAAAAATGGAAGCTCTCACGAACCGGCTTGTCTTCAAGGACAGGCTCAAGTTTATTGAGGGCTTCAATAAAGGCATCCTTGGTGCTATGTAGGCGGCTGGATTTGGCCTTGCCCTTTTGGACACGGTATTCAATGAGGCGCGCGCCAATTGTGAGGATGGTACGATGCGCGCCATCGTTGCATCTCCATTGTTGACCTTTCTTGAGCTGCTCGAGCGTAATCATCTTTTAGAGGCGCAGTATGACATGGTTTCCGCGGATTAACAATTCTTTCTGCAATCTCTGAATCTGAGCGCGATTGTATATTTCTTTTGGAGTAGTGATGATCAAAGCAACAAACTGCGTCTGATAAGGAACTCAAAGTGAATTTTATCCGAGTTTTTATTTCGACCATAGCCCTGCTGCTCGTGTCGATGTGGGTTGGGGCCACCGAGCGCCAATTTGCGGCCGGGAGCGCGGGCGTCCCAGGAAAAGAGCAAGCGCATCCGCCAATTGCGATTCGGTTCAATTTGCCTGAGGAGGCTTTGGTTACTCTCGTGATCGATGATGCCAATGGGAAACGTGTGCGTAATCTGTTAGCAGAAACCCCATTTCCCAAAGGAGAGAATGTGGCGTGTTGGGATGGAACGGATGATTTGCTCCGCGATCCGGAGGCTTATAAGCTCGGGCTCTACTTGATCCCTCCGGAGTTCGTGGCACCTGGTGCCTACCGTGTGCTTGGACTTTATCGAAAGGCGATCGATCTACGCAATGAATTTTCAATATATACTTCGG
>JAQGOX010000643.1 GCA_028293365.1 Verrucomicrobiales bacterium
CAAAGCCGAACTCGAAAGAACCAAATTCGAATTTAACGCTGCCCGCGCCGCGCTGAGCTGCCTCCGTGAGCTCAACGAAATCGCGGCCAACCATCCCGGCGACGACGAAGACAAAATCTGGGCCACGCGCGACAAGATTTTCCCACCCCGCTCAGACCTCATTGAAAATCCAAACCTTCAATCCACCGACTCCAAAAAATAAATGATATGGTGACCCACCCAAAAGAGGCCGATAAGTCGCGCCAGCGTCATGGACTGCGGCAGCCCTCTGCCGCTTTCGCCTGCGCCCCCAGATGTAACCACAGCGGACAACAACAGTTTGCGGCCGATACCCAAACCCCGGAGCGCGGATTTATAATCCGCACCCAGCCACTACAACACCAAATCATCAATAATCCCAAACCTCCAACCGACAACCAATGCGCCATTCGTCCCGGCCGCGACCACGGATCGCGGATTTGTGCGCGGAGCACAATCCGCAGCGCACCCTCAAGCACCCCGACCGTTAGAATGCCCGAATCCCTCTGAATAGATTGTCCTGAACTGTGAATTCCGAACCCTGAACTCAATACGTACCCCCAATTATGAACAGCGTTTCAACGCAACTCTCTGTATCTCAACTGCCCCGAAACCAGTAGCCCGCGAATAATGAGGAGAAGCTAATTCCGTCTTGAACTATCGGGGGGCTGCCCCATTGTTGTCCTATGGCAGGTGTTATCGCAATTGTCGGTCGTCCTAATGTAGGCAAGTCCGCGCTCTTCAATCGTATAGTGGGGCGTCGCATCGCCATTGTACACGATGAACCAGGGGTGACCCGCGATCGTGTCAGCGCTGAAGCCGAATGGGGCGGGCGCAGTTTTAGCCTCATCGATACGGGAGGAATCGGGCTGGCTCGTGGTGAAAAGGCCGCCGACGTGATCACTCAGGCGGCCGTCGAGCAGGTCGAATTGGCAATTGAAGCCTCGAACGTGATCATCCTGGTTGTGAACGTTCAGGAGGGGATCGTGGCACTCGATCGAGAGGTGGTTGCGCGGTTGCGCAGTTCGCAGAAGCCGATTCTGGTAGCGGTCAATAAAGTCGATCATGAGGGTAAACAAAGCGGTTTGGCAGACTTTGCCCAACTCGGTTTGGAAAGACTGTTTCCCGTCAGCGCGATTCATGGGCTGGGAATTAGCGAGCTGATGACCAGCGCTTTGTCCTTTCTCCCGGCAGACCCTGAGCCGACTGGAGAAGCACCGGAGCCGGGGAGCGTTGCGGAAGTGTTGAAACTTGCGATCGTCGGCCGGCCAAACGTTGGAAAATCGTCGATTATCAATGCGTTGACCCGATCCAATCGCGTCATCGTAACGCCCATTGCCGGAACGACACGGGATGCGGTCGATGTGCCTTTTGAAGTCGAGACCGAAGGGGTTCGCCAAAAATACATACTAATCGATACGGCCGGTGTTCGGCAGCAAAGGCGGGTCGATAATTCGGTCGAGTTTTTCAGCGTGAAGCGGACCGAAGATTCGATTGGACGCGCTGACATTGTTGTCTTCGTGATCGATGCCGAATCCGGCATTACAGTTCAGGACAAAAAAATCGCGGGCAAGATTGTCGAGGAAAAGCGGGCCTGTATTGTAGTCATTAATAAATGGGATCTGGTGGAAGAATCGGTCCTGAAAGCGCGCAAAAAGGAAATTGTTCGTCGCAATGACAAAGAGGGGCGCGTGCGCGGTGCCGCGGAGCCAATGACGACCCTGGGCGAGTTTGCGGAATGGGTTCAGGAGCAAATGTTCTTTTTGGACTATGCTCCGGTAATTTTTACTTCGGCGAAATCCGGGTTTCATCTGGACCGTCTGCTCGAAGCGGTTCGGTATGTGGCAGCTCAATTGAAGCAAAAAGTTCCGACATCTTTGCTAAATCGCGCGCTAAACGACGCGATCGAGCGACGACAGCCCGTCAGTTCGCTCGGACATCGCTTGAAATTTTTCTATGCGGCGCAGGTGCGGCAGGCCCCCCCGACGTTTCTGTTATTCGTCAATCGGGATGAATTGTTTTCCGACCAGTACTCGAAATACCTCAGTGGGGAATTGCGAAAGGCGTTTGGTTTCGAGGGCTGCCCGGTGATCCTGGTTCCCAAGCCCAGGCCTAAAACGGTCGCACCGATTCGGAAATACAAAGTTGCCGCGGAACGTCTCGCGTCGAAACGAGGTGTTCGAAAGGGGACAGCCTCACACAAGGCGGCGTCGCATTATAAGCAAAAAGAGAAAAATCGCGGGCTGCGCAAGGCGAAGTAAAGTACCCGCGCGCTTCCTTCGAAAAAGTTTACGAACACAGGGAAGTGTCCCAGTCTTTCCAGACGGGTTCATATCCGAGGCGGCGGACTAAAGCCGCGACCTCGGATGGCGAGCGTTCATCGGCGATATCAAATTGGCCCGTGGCATTAGTGCGCCGATGTTCAGTCACCGGCGGCGCTCCTTTGGTGAGTGCCACAATTCGTCCTCTTTCCGTGTGATGAATGCTTTCCTTTCCGGCACCGGTATATCCACCCGGTTCCGTATGGCTGCCAGCGCTGATGTGTGTAATTCCAGTGGGAATGAGGCCGTCACGGAGCTTCGATGGCTCCCGTGTTGAAAGTACGAGGCCGACATCTGGAAAGGTCAGTCGGAAAGCGCAGATCAATTGAAGCAATTCGCGGTTGGTTAGCTGGGTCAGCGGTTCGAACTCGCCTGCATTCGGGCGAAGTCGCGGCAAAGAAATGGAGAGCTGGGAGGTCCAGCATTTCTTTAAAAGAAACTCAGCGTGAGCGGCGAGATAGAGTGCCTCCAGGCGCCAGGCGGATAATCCAAAGAGCGCTCCGATTCCCAACCTGCGAAACCCGGCGGCGTGGGCGCGTTCGGGAGTATCGAGGCGCCAATCAAAATCACGCTTTGGACCGGCGGTGTGCAAATCAGAATAAAGAGCTCGATCGTAAGTTTCCTGATACACCACGAGCCCTTCGGCTCCTGCCTCTACGATTGGTTTATAATCGCTGGTTTCCATGGGCCCGACTTCGAGAGAAAGGCTCGGGATCTCCGGGCGAAGGGTTCGGACACAGTCGGCCAGGTATCCATTTGATACGAACTTCGGGTGCTCTCCGGCTACCAGGAGTACATTCCTAAAACCCTGCGCTGCCAGTGCGCGGCCTTCCGTGAGCACTTCATTGGTCGATAGCGTGACCCGGAAAATCGGGTTGTCGCGGGAAAACCCGCAGTACTTGCAGTTGTTGATGCATTCGTTGGAGAGATAAAGGGGAGCAAAGAGTCGAATGACCTTCCCAAAACGCTGACGCGTAATCCGCTGCGATTTGGCGCAAAGCGACTCCAGCATTTTATTCGCACCTGGTGATATGAGTGCGGCAAAATCGCGCAATGCCAAATGGTTTTGCTCAAGCGCCTTTCGGGCCGGTTGCGAGTCTTTCTCCTCTGATAGCGCCAGGAGTTCCGTAATCGGCAAGTCCTGGAATTTTTGCGAAAAAGTCATTGTTGCGGGTTTATCACGCGAAATCTGCGTATTCGACTTTAAGGCTAAAGTTTAAGGGGTCAAGACAGGTTCGCTTTGGTGTGCTATAAGATGGGCTGAACGCCTAAAGTCAAAAAAAGCTGTCTTTTTGAAATTTTCGCTATTTGAGCATTAAAACTGCTATATTTGAACATCCGCTCCGCAGTCGCGGTTTTACATTTTGAAAACGATTCGATTATCCGGTAAAGGCAAAACGGTTTCTGGAAGCAAGCGTGCATGGTTTAATTCGTGTGGAGTTAAATCTCGCAATGACGCATCCATGATTCGCTTTTTTGCATTTTATCTCATCCTTTCGTTGGGCTTTTTATCTTCCGTATCGTCAGTTTGGGCTGGATCGAAAGTTATCCGGCTTAGAACAGAGACAATCAAAACCGTCGAAAAGACATACGGCTCCACCCCGAAAATACGGATTGTCGATGAACCTGTCAGCGGATTGTTCCTGATTCAATTTACAAATCATTTTGAACAGATCTGGGGGGAACTCCTTAAAGCAGAACAGGTTGAGTTGTTACAAAGCGTTCCTGAGGATGCCTTTATTGCGAGGATCACTGGTGCCAAACTTAATAAATTACGCGCGTTCGGATTCGTTCAATGGGTGGGGAAATACGAAGCGAGGTTCAAACTGCACGAACGGATTGCTCAAATTCATGACGGCGATCGGAAGCCGGTAAGCGTTCTTTTAGCCGGATCTTCGGCTGTTCCCGAAATAGCGAACCTTCAGAAAACAATTAAGAGTGCGCATCGAATTCGAGAACTAAAATCAGGCTCAGTGATGGATGTTCAGGCTACCCCTGCGGACATTAAGGCGCTCTCAGAATCAACAGCGGTCCTTTGGATTGAGCCGGCTCCAAACCTGCAATTGTTTGATGAAGTGGCCGATCGGGTCGTGGAAGGTCCGGGTGATAATCACCAAACAGAAGTTCAAGCGCTTGGATACACTGGAGAGGGAGTCACGGTCGCAGTTGCGGATTCCGGATTAAATAATGGAGATGCGGCTTCGATGCATCCGGATCTGGCTGGAAGGGTGGATGCATTTTTGTTTTATGGATCGTTGACCGACGCGTCGGACGAGCACAGCCATGGAACGCACGTCACTGGTATCGTTGCCGGAGATGGAGCGACTGGCGAGGTGGATGATAACGGGTTTCTTCTTGGTTTGGGAATGGCGCCGAAGGCGCACATTGTCGTTCAGAGAATCTTTGACGGGGACGGTAATTACGAGGCGCCGCCTTCGTATGAAACTCTGACTCATGATGCGACGAGGGCAGGGGCCGTCATTGGATCGAATAGCTGGGGCGATGATACGCAGGGGCGCTATGATATTTCGGCGATGGAGTTTGATGCACGGGTTCGCGATTCAGACCTGGATACAGATGGGGATCAACCGTACATCCTGGAGTTTTCGGCGGGAAACGCCGGCCCCGGGGCGCAAACGATCGGCAGCCCGGCGGTGGCGAAAAATGTAATTGCAACCGGAGCGTCGGAGAACGACCGGCTTGATTTATTTATTTATGCGGAGGGGATTGATACGATGGCGGATTTTTCAAGCCGCGGGCCTTGTGAAGATGGCCGAATCAAGCCCGATCTCGTGGCTCCCGGCACTTGGATTTCATCGTTACGATCGGCTGCTTCGTCCCCTACAGATGATAATGCGTGGGCTTCAATTTCACCCAACTACATTTACGTGGGAGGGACCAGCCAGGCTGGACCGCATGTCTCTGGTGCAGCCGCGGTGTTCGTCCAATACTACCGGCAAACTCATGGCGGTTTGACCCCTTCACCGGCTCTGGTTAAGGCCGCCCTGATTAACTCGGCAAAAGATATGCCGGACGAAAACGGCGATACCGGGCCGATTCCGAATAATGATGAAGGATGGGGGCGGCTGGATTTGGCGACGCTCTTAAACGGCGAACGAAAGTTTGAATATGTCGACCAAACCAATCTGTTGGTGACCGGACAACTGTTCGAAAAGCATTTCTTTATTGGACCTGGTGCATTGCCGCTCAAGGTGACACTCACCTATACAGATGTCCCAGCCTTTCCAGGGGCAATTCCGGCGTTGGTAAATGATTTGGACCTGGAGGTGGTTTCACCGAGTGGGATCGTTTATCATGGAAATCAATTCGTCGACGGTGAGTCGGTGCCGAATGCGACCGGGCGCGATTCGATTAATAATATTGAAGGAGTGATTTTGAGCGTTCCCGAACCTGGCGAGTACGTTCTTCGCGTGAAAGGCTCTAACATCGCACAGGACGCCCGTCGCGATACAGCGAATGTGGATCAGGATTTTGCGCTCGTTCTTTCTGGAGACCTTCCTGTTGCCGGCCATGGGTTCGTGGTGCTCGACCGCAGGAGTTACAGGGCACCCGACCGTATGAGAATTACCCTGATAGATACCGATCTCTTCCGCAATGCCTCGGCGTCCGTCGTTGTTTCAAATTTAACCCAT
>JAQGOX010000768.1 GCA_028293365.1 Verrucomicrobiales bacterium
GGAGTAAAGATTGCGGCGGGAAACAAAAGTGGCGGCAAAAAGAAGAGGAAAATAAACTCCGGATTGATCTCCACCTGCGGCAAACCCGGAATTAAACCAAGAAGCAATCCCCCGAAAACCAGGAGAATCGGGTAGGCAATCCTTAGTTTTCGCGCAAGCAAAGCCAATGCCGCCACCGCCACCAGGGATACAACAAATATAGTAACGATTTCGTTCACCAGGGACGACAATAGGTGAAAAGAGCAAAGCTGAAAACCTTTGGGCGATGCGAAGGTTTTTTGCGTTTAAACGGATGCAGGTGATGTTGACGAAACTCAAGTTGGCCGCTGTCCTGGCAACGACGTTGGCCGGCGCCGAAAAAGCCAGGGAGTTTGACGAATAACCAATTACAATGAACGGGGTTACGAGCTGAACGATCATCTTCATCTCGAAGAGTCAGACGGGATAGCGTGTAAATGAGGAAAACTGGAGACCGCTCAAATTCAGCGGCAGACCTAAATACTCCATTCTGATATTAATGGTGTTTTTGACACGGTCAGCTAAATTAAGTGCGAATCGTTCGGAAATGAAAGTTAGCGACGACTATAATGCGAAAATTCGGATGTGGGCCGCCAATCCAAAGGTGGTCGCTGCGCCCCCTTTAACGGTGGCGATCCCACATTTTGGCTCGAAGCGCTTTTCTTCGCATCGGGAAATGAATGAGTGGAAGGAACAGCTTTGGCGCGAGATCGCCGCTAAAGCACCGGGTGATGGAAGAACTGATTCAGAGGCTTAACCAGGGCGCCGTACGCTACCTCGTGATAGGTGGCCACGCACTGCGCCTGCTTGGAGCGGCACGCGCCACGATGGATTGGGACCTGTTTATTCCCCCTCGGGATGCGGCAAATTTGAATCGTCTCAATTTAATTCTTGAAGATGTTCTGGATATGCCGATCGAACCGCTCGGGCCGCAGGGTCAGAACTTTTTGCAAACTTACCAGACACAATTCGGGATCATTCAGTTTCATCTGGGCGTTCCCGGGCTCCCAAGTTTCGACGCCGCGGAAGCAAATCAAATTGTTCGCCAAACAGAATCAGGAACACCGATCAAATGCGTCAGCGGACGAGATTTAATTAAATCTAAAGAAGCTGCAGGCAGACCTCAGGATTTACTCGATCTCGTCTATCTACGGGAATTGGATCGACTGGGAAAGCTCAGGTAAAGGTTTCGCAGTTGAACCCGAGGAGCTGTTTTTTTCTACAATTAGTTCACCCTGGATAGCTGCTTTGCGAGAACGCGTTCGGACTCGCGACGAAAGAATAGTGCGCTGCCTATACAAATCCCGCGAGGACGGTGTCCTGTTATTGAAGTGAACGAAAAAGGTCCCGATGACTAAAGATCCCAATGCGAATCCAGCCCCTAGCAGCGAAAAACGTCGAAATTCGCGATGGCCCTGCCTGCTTGCGCTGAGCTGCCTGTTTTGGCTTTCTACGAACGTATTCTTAAATCGGAGAGGTTCAACACGCCAATCGATGGCGAATCAAATCCGGCAGAATCACAACGATTCCGCATCCAATGCAGTGAAGGGCCAGCCTATGATGGGCCCCGTCAACAGGAGCACCCCGAGCCCGGAACAAATCGTCGCCACCAAGCTCAGTCAATTCGGCCGAAAACGCCGCGACCTTATTCATGCTATTGCGAGACGAACCCAAAAGGAGATTCCGCCGGAAGTGGAAAAGTTTTTTGATGCTGTTGAAGCAGGCAATTGGAATGAAATCGACAATCTTTGGAAAGACATGGCTAAACGCTCCGGCCAGTACGACGGCTCAACCCATTCCCCCGAACTCGATCCGTTCTGGTGCGCAGTTCTTGAAACCTACGGCGCTGCTGAACAGGCGCATGATTGGCCCGCGCAAAAACTTCTCGATTACGGAGAATCGATTCTCTCCTCGCTGCGACCCGGGATGGTTTACGTGGGAGGCACGGACGAGGGCCGATTCATTCCGACGCTGCTCAATGAAACCAGCGAGACTGAACCGCATATCGTCCTCACCCAAAATGCGCTCGCCGACGGACGTTACCTGGAATATGTCCGGTCCACCTATGGGGACCGGTTTACGGCTCCAACCGATGAAGATTCCCAACACGCATTTGCAGAATACACCGCAGACGCGCAAAAGCGCCTGGAGCATGATCAGAATTTCCCCAACGAACCAAAGCAGCTCCGGCCAAACGAAAAAGTTGAAATGGTTGACGGAAAAGTGCAGGTATCAGGACAGGTCGCAGTAATGGCGATCAACGAAAAAATTCTGCAAACGATCCAACAAAAGAACCCCGATCACTCCTTCGCTCTTCAAGAATCGTGGCCTTTCAAAGGAACTTACAGCGACGCGGTGCCGCTTGGGCCAATTATGGAATTGCGTGCAGAGGGTGGAGCAAAAGCATTTACGGCGGAGCGCGCGGCGCAGGACCTCGACTACTGGCGTTCGACCGCTGAACAATTGATAGCAGACCCCGAGGTTTCCGACTCGACTGTCGCGCTTAAGTCTTACTCGCATAACGCAACTGCCGCTGCAAACCTGCTCGCCGCGCACAACTTCCCTGACCAGGCCGAGCAAACGTTTCGCATTTCGAGCCAGCTCTGGCCAGGAAACCCGGAACCGGTCGCGGCCCTCTCCGAGCTGCTAAATAAAAACGGACGGGTAGAGGAAGCACAGAAACTCTTCGCCGATTTCATTGCAAAAAACCCAGAGCAACGCTCGGCGCTCGAATCGCTTCGCTGGAAGGCTACATCGGCGCCGCTCGCGCCGGAAGCTTCTCTGCATTAATTGAGTCCAGAGACTTTTCGCACTTTTGTTCGCGCCGGGATTCACTGGGTGCTCACTGCGTTATCCGGTGTGACCTCCGGCCCCAGAAATCCGGGCGGGTAATTCGATTTATCGACACCAACTCCCCCCAGGTCGACTCCCATCACTCCGAGAAGTGCGGTATCGAACATCTTTTGTTGATCCGGGGTAAGCAGATTTTTTACAGCGTCCGTTGCTTTCCGATCGAGCTGATGACGCCGTTGCACCCATTCCGAGGCTTCCGTTGCTGGTTTTGAGGGTATGTCCAATCCATCGGCAACCGCCTGGTCATAAGCGGACTGGATCAATTCACGAATCTGTTGGGTCTTTGCCGGATCTTTTAGACCCACGGTTGCTTCGATAAACGCCGATTGGAAATCGGCAAAATCCGCGGGGGAACGTTCCAGTGTATTGTTTAAGGAACGCTTAAGCATAGCATCTCGCAAGGCGAACTCGATAGACGAAATCTCCTCACCATCGTGCCGCAACATTTTGCCGCGCAAACTTCCCACTGCCGCCCCTTGTTGAGCTGGGGTTCCGGCCAGAACTTCATCGACCCAGGCAGCGTCTTTGACTGGAGCAGAATTATTGTCTGCCACCGGTTTCGAGCTCCGCATATTGGGCAATACATCTTTTTCCCGCAAAAGATCAGCCAGTTGTCCACGCAATTTGACCAACTCGCGATGTTCGGATTTTAGGCGCAGTGCCTCATCCGCTTCCAACGCGTGCGCGGCCTTCCATGCATCTGATTTTTCTTTCGCCGAGAGTTGGCGAAGCAAACCGGCATTTTCCTGCGCGAGTCGGTTCAACTGAGACTGTTGCAGAATGAGCGGAGTAGTGATTGCCCCGGCAATTAAAGCCGCAATTCCCATTTTTAGTTTTGTTGAAGCCATAATTTTGAAAATCGTTGGAGTCACACTCGTTGCGGCGGCTAAACTGCCATTGTTTAGGGCTATCGCGGATAGGGCCGCTGCAAAACCGGCCGGGACCGTGGTGTTAATATGAGCCGCGAGCGCCAGGCCCAGAACAGAGGTGCTGCAACGAAATCCTTTGCGGGCCAATAAAACGCGAAGTTTCTCGACCGCACGGGAAATCCGTTTTTGAGCCGCGTCTTCACTGACTCCAAAAATCTCTCCAATGCCGCGAAAACTTTCATCACGAAAAAACCGCAAGACGAGCGCGTCCCGGTCTGCCTGGTCCAGTTGCTGCATGACTTCGTCGAG
>JAQGOX010000670.1 GCA_028293365.1 Verrucomicrobiales bacterium
GGGCTGCGATTGATCCGCCAGGGCCTTGCGGATGTATGCGTAATCGTTGGCGCTCTGGCTGATCTTTCTCCGCTGGAATGCCAGGCGTTCCAACAATTGGGCGCCATGGGCGGCAGAAATCCAGAAATCTCTCCGGACCAGGCCTGCCGGCCATTCGATACGGGCCGGGATGGTTTTATCTACGGGCAGGGCGCCTCCTGTTTAATACTGGAAAGGCAAAGCGGGATCACAAATCGAACCGCGGCCAATTGGGGCCTTTTGCGCGGGGGCGCGACTTGCCTCGACGCGAATAGCTCATCAGATCTCAACGCAACCGGTGTAGCTCGCGCTATGCGCCAGGCTCTCGAGGATGCGGGTGCCTCTTTGGCCGATTTACAATATATAAATGCACATGCCACCAGTTCGGTTCAGGGCGACCAGCAGGAAATTCAAGCGATCAAACAATTTCTTGGATCGTCTTCTGCAAACGTCTGGATCAATGCGACGAAAGAGCTGACGGGTCATTGTCTCTGGTCGGCAGGCGTAGTCGAAGCGTTGGCCGTGCTAATTCAAATGCGGGAGGGCTTTCTGCATTCGAATCCGAATCTTGTGAATCCGATTGACTGCGAGTGTCAATTCGTTGGCCGGATCGCGCGCGAGATCAAATGTCGTACTGCTTTGAGCAACAGCTTTGGTTTCGGCGGAATCAATACCTCTCTTTTATTTCAAGGAACCGGGGACTGATCCCAGGCTTGCGCTTTTCCCGCATTCGCCAAAAGATTGCTCGATGCCTATCGACGATTTCAACGTCCGGCTTTTGACTCGCGAAGAAATTCAGATGCCACTGGATTGGGCAGCAGAGGAAGGTTGGAACCCCGGACTGCACGATGCCGAATCCTTTTTCGCCGCCGATCCGACTGGATACTTCGTCGGTGAATTGAACGGCAAGCCAGTCTCCGTCATATCCGTTGTGAAATATGGAGACGATTTCGCCTTCATCGGTCTCTACATTGTAAAACCCGAGTTTCGAAACCGGGGTTTCGGCCTGCGCACCTGGAACCACGCGATCGCTAACCTCGGAAATCGAAACATCGGCCTGGATGCGGTCGTCGAGCAGCAAAAAACCTACGAACGATCTGGGTTCAAAAAAGCCTACGCCAATATCCGCTTCGGAATGGTTGCCCAGGAAAAAGCCGTTCGGCAACCCGTTCTGCTCTCATCTATTTCCTGGGAAGAATTGCTTGCCTACGATCGCTCCCTGTTTCCGTCCTCTCGCAATGCCTTCTTAAAATCCTGGATCAATCAGCCGCGAGCGATTGCACTCGGAATCCTGGAAAAAGACAAACTGGCCGGTTATGGCGTCCTCCGTCCCTGTCGTTCCGGATACAAAATAGGTCCATTATTTGCAAACGACGCAAACATGGCCGAGAACCTGTTTCAAGATCTTATCTCGCACGTTCCTGGCCAAACCGTTTTTCTTGATACGCCCGAAATAAACCCTGAGGCAACCAACTTGGCTGCACGCCGTGGCATGACGAAAGTCTTCGAAACCGGCCGTATGTACACCGATGGAGCGCCCGAATTACCAATGCATCGAATGTTCGGAATCACCACCTTCGAGCTTGGTTGAGATCTCTGATCTGTGATTTGTGATTAACCTTTCGTTTGAAAAGCACCTTCTAATCCAATCGCTAATGAACGTTGCAAATAGCTCGTCGGCAGTATCCTGAAAACCCCAAAGGGGTTTCATATGAATAGCCCGGAGTTGTTTCGCGCGCCCAGCGAAACTACCCCGGGTTAAAGTTTTAGTCCATCGGCTGCCATTTAACTCTCTCACAATGGCGATGCATCACTGTGTACGTGGCGATGGAAAGCACTCCTTCCAGCAACAGGAACCACCAAAAGAGATCGCGCGAATTGGCCAGCATTGAAGCTCCAGCCAGCGCCAGCGCGACGAACATCACTCCGAACATTCGCAAGCCGCGATTGGCCTGTTTGGCTTCTTCCGGCGGTTGCGCCAACGGGACGGCATCTCCCTTCAGGCACGGCACCATCGCGAAGACCGGCAGCGCGATGACACCCGGCAGGACCATCTTTAACGCTTCGGCTTTGATTCCGAGAAGGTAGGTGAGGATGCCGAGAACAAGGAGAGCTGGGAACGCGATCACGCATAAAACGGCCTTGCGCGCTCCATGGCAAAGGGGGGCAGGCCCAGGGATCGGCGCCGCTCGAAAAATATCGGCAGCCTGCCATTGCTGCGAATATTTCAGAAAGCCCAGTCCCAGCATTGGCAGCAGGCCCAGGTACGTGCCGGCAAAGGCCACTCCGAAGTCGCTGCCCATTGCTCGGCCACGACTCGGCATGAGAAAGATAATCGGCATGATCAACAGCGGCGCCAGCCCGGGATAGACTCGCAATTTCACATCCCGATCACGCGCCAGGTAAGCTATTGAAAGCAGGAAACCCGCGCGGCTCACTGAATCTTTCAGCCACCATCGGAACGGTGGCGTTTTCACGACCCGCTCGACCCACCGTTTGCGCCCGCGCCGGCCCGATTTAGCTGGCGCGCTTTCCTGCAAAGTTTGCAAGCCTGCCACGTAATCTTTCGTCAAAGTCCCCAGGCCGGCCCACAGCACGATTCCGGTCGCCAAAGTCGCGAGGCCGGCCATCGCCCAGGAAGCCGCGGCGCCAGTTCCAGCCATGGCGTCATCAAAGCCAGCGAACCACGCTGGCGGCAGCAGGAGGATCCATCCCGTTTGCAGGTCTCCGCCCATTTGGCCCTTGTAATGAATAAAGTATTGAGGCGCTAATTGGCTTCCTGCCACGATCGCAATCGACATGACTGTCTGCGTCGTTGTAATCAGCCCATCCAGCCGTTCCCGTCCGAACCAGCGCAGGCAGAGCTGATAGGTCACCACCACCAGTCCCACGCAAAACAGCGCTTCCATTGCCGTCGAAAGCGCATGCGCCAGGGTGAAACGCCAGCCGGCTTCGACGGTTCCGATCACGAATCCACATAGATTGAAGGAGAATGCCAGCCACAGCGCTATCTGGACAATCACGCTTAATTTTGTCCATAACAACGCTCGCGGCGTGACCGGCCGGTGCAGTAAAATGTCCGCTTCCTCCTTGTTGAAAAGCGCTTCGCCAGCGGAACCGGCCACAAACATTCCCATGAAAATCAGCGTCGATGCGTGCAGATAAATCGAAAGCGCGAAGATCGATTGTTTCGCGAAGTAGCCTGCGAAACATCCGAACGCCGCGTAGAAGACCAGGGTCAGGGACAATTTGGACGCGATGGATTTCGGCGTTTTGTCTTTCTGCACTCCCCGTGCGCCCCGTCCACGCAGGAAAATCGTCAGATAAATTCTGCGAAGCGCTTTGGATTGTGAAGGTATGGTGGTCACGTTGCACGAAAGGTTTTGGCGAAATCTTCCGCGCGCCGTTCCAGCTCGGCTCCGCCGGTCAGTTGGGTGAACAGCTTCTCGAGAGTGCCCGTGTTGTGTTCGGCGACGAGTTGGTCCGGCTTGCCGTCCAGCAGTAGTTTGCCCTTATCGATGATAATCACCCGATCGCACATGCGCTCGACCACATCGAGAATATGCGAGCTGTACACGATCGTTTTGCCCTCACGCGCCAGAGTTTGGATGAGCGCTTTGAAGCCAACTGCCGCATTGGCGTCAAGGCCGTCCAGCGGTTCGTCAAAGAACACCACTGGCGGATTGTGCAAAAGCGCTGAGGTGATCACCACTTTGCGGCGCATCCCCTTCGAATAGGCGCCCAGAAGTTTATCGGTAAGCGTTTCAAAACTGAGATCGAAAAACGCAATGAATTGTTTGATTCGTTCGCGCGCCCCCTGTTCAGGAATGCCATAAAGCGCTCCCACCATTTCCAGGTACTCGAGCCCGGTGAGCGATTCAAAGACCGCGCCGGATTCCGGCACGAAACCGATGCGCCGTTTCACTTCCAGGGTGTCCCTTTGCAAATCGAATCCGCAAACCGCCGCGCGACCGGAAGTTGGCTCCAACATCCCGGTGAGCATCTTCAGAGTCGTGGATTTGCCCGCCCCGTTTGGTCCGAGAAATCCGACGATCTGGCCCGCCGGGATTTCAAAGGTAAGACGATCCACCGCCGTCTGCGTTCCGAAAACCTTCGTCAATTCCTGGACAGCGATCATTGGTCCAAGCTTGGCATTCCTCTCTCAATCAGGCAATTCGCAACATGCTCCGATGTCAAAAGGGAACTGTTGTGTCAAGATGCACCTGTCGGTTTCCAATCGGAGACTTTGATTCGCGTAAAGGGGTCGTTTCCGAGTAATGTAAACTATGGGTCTCCCTCCCGCGCAGATAGAAAAGATGTGACAGTACCACACCACGGCTTCTTTCTGATTTGAAAACCCCAAAGTGGGTTTCACATGAGTAGCCCGGGGTTGTTTCGCGCGCCCAGCGAAACT
Organism: Verrucomicrobiales bacterium; assembly: GCA_028293365.1. Classification (GTDB taxonomy): domain Bacteria; phylum Verrucomicrobiota; class Verrucomicrobiia; order Limisphaerales; family SXQI01; genus JAQGOX01. The sequence continues at coordinate 4,433 of JAQGOX010000670.1, forward strand.
ACCCCGGGCTAAAGTTCAATGAGAATAGTCATCTGTGCGCGTGAGCGCGCCGCATCCGATGCGGCATTCTCTGGGAACGTTCGATTGTGGCTGAGTCAAAATGAATGAGTTCGGTGCGACTAACTTTCTGTTAGCTTCTCTTTCTGGCGATTTACATAACCTTCCAACTCGATCAGTGTTGCGCGATACCAATTCCTCCCAGTGAATATTACTGCCAATTTCAGGAGCCGCCCGGATATCATCTGAAGTTTCGAACTACCGAGAGTATCATTTTATCGATCGCGGGACATTT
>JAQGOX010000683.1 GCA_028293365.1 Verrucomicrobiales bacterium
TCGAACCGGCATACGTTGCACTGACCACTTTTTGAATGTGTTCTTTTGCCTTTTCATAATCATGCATGTAAAAGTGCCACGAGTTGATGTCCGTATCGCCGTGAGCGTAATAGTCAAGATGCTCCCAATGAACGACGCTCATATCTTCAATCAGTCTGGTCGTATCGAGCTTCTTTGCGAGTTCCCACATTTTCTGAACCCAAACATGTGAGCTTTGATTTGAAAGTTTAAGTCGCGCAGTCGCGGCTTCGGCCGCGTCTTTGGCTTTGACCGTTTCGGTGTTGGCTATTGCAACGTCCGATTTGATTCCCGATAGTGCCGCGGGTGGTGGGTTCCCTTCAGTTACTTTGGCTTTATTCGGAGCCGGACTGATGAATTCGACGAACTCGACCTGGCCTCCAAATCCCCAGGTTTCGTTAAACAAACACCAGGCAAATATCGATGGATGGTTGAAATCACGCTGAATTGCAAGCCGCATCATTTCCTCGAATCGCCTTCTTCCCAATGCAGTATCACCTCCTTCACCGAAGTTTGGGAAATCGGCCATAATCAGGATGCCCATTGAGTCGGCATAGTATAGGAGCAGCGGATCGTCGATCTTGATATGGATGCGAAGAAAATTGAATCCGACCTTTTTCGCGTAAGCGATATCGTTTTTAAACGTTTGAACGTCGCCTGCCGTGTAGATCCCTTCTGGGTAATACGATTGATGCAGCGCGCCCCGCAAATAGCGGGCTACTCCATTTAGGCAGAGAGCCATCGGAGCGGCAGGATCTTCAGTGGGGGCTGGCCCAATGCTTCGCATTCCAAAATAGGTGCGTACCACGTCAACCAGTTCACCCTTTCTGCTAAGCCTCAGGATCACAGAATACAAATGCGGCTCATTTGGATTCCATGGATAAAGCGGTTGAATCGGGATTCTTCGGTTCACGATGCCATCCTGAACCGGACACTTTACTGAAATCGACGCACCTTCCTTCGGCGGTGTAATCTCAATCTCCAAAGTGCAATCGTCACCGGCATCCGCGCAATAAACGATGAAATGCTCGGCGGCTTCGTTCAGGTCCGACGCCAATTGAAAACGATCAATGTGAGTTCTATTTCTCGGCTCGACAAAAACCGTCTGCCAAATACCGCTGTTCGTTGTGTACCATCGCCACTGTTTTCCAACGGGTTGCTCTTTGTTATCCATCGGATCTTCGACCCGCAGTATCAGCAGTCCTAGGAGCACCCCATTTTCTCCCGGTTTAAGAAAATCGGTGATATCGTACTCAAATGGAAGATAGCCGCCCTCATGATGTCCCAGGTGGAAGCCGTTGCACCAGCCGTCGGTAAAAAAATCAGCCGCGCCGATGGTCACAATCACACGCTTTCCCCGCCAATGCTCATTATCGGGGATTTTGATTTCACGACGATACCATCCCACCTCGTAGCGGGGAGCGTAGCGGTGATTTTGGCGGTTTACTTCGAGGGGATTCCGAAAGACTCGTGTGGAATAGTAGTTGTCGTTGCCTGCTGCGTCGCCTTCGCCCCACGCCGAGAGCGATTCCCATGGAAAAGGGACAATGATCTGTTCGCGCCATTGCAAATCATCTGGCTGATGCCAGTGTTCCTGCTCTCCACGTCTTTCTGGATCAAAGCGAAATTGCCAGGGCCCATTCAAATTGAGCCAATCAAGACCCTCCAGCGTCCCTCTTTGACGTTCTGGCCTTGGATATTCAGGCCTGGGATAACCATATGGATTTGGCATAGATATTCGAAATTAAGCGACCTCCAACCGCTCGGATTAAATTAGCGCTTTGGGGAGATTCCACAATCGGGTTTGTGGAAAAATCTGTCGGCGATGAAAAGCTCCACGTCCGTAACCGCTGCCGGTTATCGATTTCAGGATTTGATCATCTTCCGCCACCGCAGACCCCTGACCAGGCGATTATCGCCAATCAATATGCAGTTTTGGGTGGGAAAACCATATGCCAGGCTGTACGGGTGATGATGATTAGGTCGGCTGCGAAAGACCAGTTTTCAATATAGTAAAGGTCCGACTCGATGCGCTTTCGCAACATGCCCTGATCGAGCGCTTCTCCGCGAAAGCCTCTCACCTGCGCCAAGCCTGTTATTCCTGGTTTTACCAGGCTGCGGATCTGATAATTACTGAGAACATGAGAGAATTGATCGTTATGGACCCGTAGGTGGGGCCTGGGGCCGACAACGCTCATTTGCCCGCGCAGCACGTTCCAGAACTGCGGCAATTCATCGAGGCTGAATTTCCGCATCCATCGACCAGCGGAAAAAATCCGAGGGTCGTGAACTGTGGCTTGATGTGCAGTTTTATCGTTATTTCCCACGTGCATCGTCCGAAACTTAATTATTCGAAATGTTCGATTCTGAATTCCGGCTCTTTCCTGCACATAAAAGAGCGGACCAGGGGATTGAGCCTTTTGCAGAAGCCATATTAGCAGACAAACAGGAGGCAGAATACAAACCACGGCGGGCAATGCAATTGCCACATCCAGCAGTCGTTTGAGGAGGCGATTCACTGGATTCTCGAGGGGTTCTTCCCGCAGAGCGATGAAGTGTCGTCCCCCGGTTTCCATATAAACAATCCGGTGGCGAAATTTTTCCTGTAAATCACTCACGACCAGAAGTCGTAAACCGAGCCGTTCACAGTCCGACACTATTCTGGAAAGCAAGAGGGGATCTGATGGAGGTTCAACCAGAATTACATGGCTGATCTGCTTCTTTGTAACAACTGTTTGAAAATCTTCGAGCCATCCCAGATGCGGTAAATCGGCGGGGCAGGGGGTGACATCGTTACTGAGGATGCCCGCGATTTCGAATCCTAAATGCTTTTTTCCATCAAGCCACGTTTTAAGCGCCCGTGCGGTCTTGATGGGTCCGACCAGAATTGTTTTTTGTTGTCGGAATCGGTGAAACAGAAAATGAATGGCGAAATCGGGGAGAGATCGCGTGGTCAGGAGAAACAGGATGTAAAGTAACGGTAAGTAAGTAAAAAGAAAGAAACGTGAGATCGACCGGTCCTTGGTGGCGATTGTGAAAAAAACCATCGCACCGGTAGCGAAAAAAGTCTGGCGCAAAGCGGCATGATGTTTTTCCAAAATGCTTTTATCGGTCCAGTCGCAATCCAGGTCTTTTCGGGTCATGGCTTCGACAATCAATCCTCCCAAAGCAACCAGTGAATAAACCACATAAGAGCGTCGAAACTGGGATACATCTGAATAGAATGTGGAGAAAATGAGGTAGTACAACCAAAAAAGGACCTGGCTCAATACCAATTGAACGACAATCGAGAGGGCAAAAAGACCCCGGTTACGTTCTGAAATCATGAGACTCTTTTTCCAGCGCGTTCGTGGGCTTCAGTTGTAAACGAAACGCCGGAATCGCGACAAGTACTGATCAAATGTCGGACGATTTGAACAGGTGCTTTAGTCGCGGATACAGGCCGAACCACGAAGCATAGTGCTGAGACGCCCAATTGTATTCCGTTCGCGCCAGGCCAGGACGCCGGCGAGGAGAAGGAGTGCCACGACTGTTTTCGGTTCGGGCACTGGCAGAGGGGCGGGACGGATGCGCCCATCAAAATCGATCGTGGCTCCGGTATAGGTTCCACCCGTCCCATACGGGTTATACCAGACAATCTCGCTGAGCTGGCTGGCGCTTAACCCGCCAGAGGTCGTGCCAAAATAAATCTTCTCCGTCGCATCCGAATAGTTGCTGATGGAAAGTACATTTCCAGCCCACGACGCTGCGTGCGTATCCGCAAATGCCAGCATGCTGTTGTTGCCACTTCCCAAATCCAGCGAGGCTGCCCCGGTCAGCGTCAGCGCGCCCACCGTTTCCTG
>JAQGOX010000693.1 GCA_028293365.1 Verrucomicrobiales bacterium
GGAAGCGGTGGACTTCATGCAGTTGTTCTCGAGAATTCCCATTTCCGTTGGGAACAGTTTCGGAAACAGAGCCATCATCGTGCGGTAGATGGCAAATGAAAGAATGCAGGCCGTAATCGCCACGCCAAGTGCCCAACCTGTCTTCAAGCCGACGTAAAGATTTGAGAGAGCCATGAACCCGCCTAAGAACGAGCCCATGAGCACGGCACGCAGAGTGAGTTGTGGCACGCTGTCTCCCTGATACACATTTTTGTACCAGTTTTCCTCGGCCGCCGTGAGTTGGGTTTCAGCCATGATGGCTGCATTCTAATTCAATCGGATGCATTTGCGAAGAAGGCGTTCGAAAAACTTCTGACTACCGGGCATCTGCGGAAAATTACAGCATTGTCTGCAGACTCACAGATGTGTCGACTGAACGAGCAGTTTGGGACGCGGGAGCACGAAGCTGTCCGTCCAATAAACGATCGAAATCTTCCAATGAATGCCGACTCGCGTTGCTGTAGTTTGAAAAAGTAGGATCAACCGGGCGACTCGGCGCCTTCGCGGGTAAGGACTGCGTTTGAACGATCGACGGCTGCGATGAAACCAGCTTCTTCCTTTCGTTATCTAACCAGAATAAGAGCAGGATTACGGCCGCAGCCGGTAGAGCTAGACGGATCAGCCAGCTCCGAAAATTGTATGAATATCGAGAGGGATACTCAGTCCCAGAATCTCCTTCTAGTCTTTGTTGCAACGCGTCATGCAGTGCGCCGACGCCATCGACTTGAGGGAGTGCTGATGCATGGGTTTCGAATGCATCAAAAACCTTTGTTAACGCGGCGTGATCTTCTCGGCAGCGCGCACAACCACTTAGATGCGCGCGGCAGGCGGCTTCCTCATCGGGACTTAGCCCTCCGGCAATCCAAAGGGTCAATTGTTTTTTATCGCACCTTTTCATAGCAACCTTCTTCGAACTTACCTCAATTCATTGAGGCGCGCCTTCATTTTACGAAGATGCGCCATGGCGTGGAACAAACGGGATTTTACGGTTCCGGTCGAACATCCGAGCGCGCGTGCGATCCCGTCCATCGAATCGTTCGCATAAAAGCGGAGATAAACCACTTCCCGATGTTTCGGAGAGAGATCCAGCAAACAGAGCCGGATGTAAGTGTCCAGGTCCCGGTTTCCACCTGCTCCCGGTATTTCGCTCTCGCAGATCAGATTTTCCAGGTTCAGATCGTGCGAATCCGCTTCGCCAGTGAACCAGGAGAAACTCAGGGGAAATCTCCGGCTCTTGCGCAAATAATTTCGGTATTGGCGAATCATTATACCGCAGACCCAGGTGAAAAACCGGCACTCGCCATTGTATTTGCGAATGGATTTCCATGCGGCGAACAACGTTTCCTGCGCCAGGTCCTGGGCCGCATCGGGATCTTTGCAAAGAAAATTTGCCTGGCGCAGAAGCCGATCCTCGATAGTGGCGCAGAGCTGTGCAAAGGCATCCGCATCACCCAGGCGCGCCGCCTCCACAACCAATGGATCGGCTGCGGGAAGCATGGTCATGGTGTCAGGTCCCATAGGAAATGCATCAAACGGCCAGAAAGTTTGAGACTCACTGGCCGCATTCCTCACACTTTTACTTTTTCGCCGTAAAAGTCAGCGTAATGGGTTTGCCTTTTTCTTTATCTGGTCCGAATTCGGAAGGCAGACTGGACCGAATTTCAAAACCTTCTGAAGTTGGCGTCAGTTGAAAGTTACCCTCCACAACGGGTTCCTTGACCGTGTCGAATCCGGCTTTCCCATGGAGTCGATAAGCGAGGGCCGCATCCAGCATGGCCAGGCGCGTTTGGGTCCAGAAATCCTTTCTTTGAGCTTTGCCGAGAGCGGGCAGAAATTCTTTGGCGATGACCGAGCCCGTCTTTTCAATTTTTTCGCCAAACGCGTCCAGCTTTCCGATCAACTCTGCGTTGGGAAAAGCCAAAACTGCGTCCGCTTCGTCATACCATTTGTTAAGCCCGTCCAGATAGGCAATTAATCCCTGCGCTGTGCCTCCGGCGTCCCGAATAATCTCGTCCGGAACACGCACATTGTTTTGACCTTCACCAGATCCGATTGTTTCCACCAGTATATCCCGGGCATCAGCGAGCGCTCCATTCGCGCTTGGGTGATCGATAAAATATTGTAATTTCGTTTTGTACCATGTGAGAAAGCTGCTTCGTTCCAACGGCATTGCGTGTTTCACGCTAAGGTGGACGGGGAGTGCCGCGACGGCATCCGCGAGCCGTTGCAGATCTGAATCCTCAAATGTCCCAAAGTGGTCCGCGATAAATTTAACGTTTATGTTTTCGACCGCACTTTGCACGAGAATCGACAGGAGAGTGCCGTCCCGTGCGACATCCCGGCCCATTTTAAAAACTGCGATTGTTTCCGCGATGACATTATCGCGCTTTCCTTTCCGTAAGAAGTAGGGACCCCGTATGTTCGCATTGATCTGGGCAATCCATTTCGCTTTGGCGAGATGGGGCAAACAGGCCAATGGTCCATCTGAAAAATCGATACCCCAGTTGCATTCAACCTGCGATTCCGGCCCTTTCCGAATGACCCTGAAGCTGTTGTCGAATCGTCCAACTAACTTGTCATACGCCTCGTTCAGCGGCGCCTTGTTGTAATCCGTATCGGCTGAGTATTCAGCGTCACCAAGCTGCGGCAGCAATGCGAATGCCTGCCAATGGAACAGGGCTGGGTTTGTGTTCGCCGCTAATTCACCGGCCCAAGCCATATTCGCGCTCACTAAAACCGCAAGACCGGCCATAATTAATCGTTTCATTTGTCTCTCTTTCGTTAATGACTCGTCGCCATTTGCACATGAATGGCTGCAATCTCCAAAAAGGTTCAAAAATTCCGGTTTCCATGTTTAGCTTGAAAACCCTCGTGCTGCGCTTCAAATTCACACTGGATATGCAATCTGTTTTCAAAGGGCCGGTTTATGTGGTGCGCGACAACATCGATACCGACCAAATCATTCCCGCGCAGTACCTGAACCTCGTCCCAACCATCAAAGAGGAATATGAGAAGCTTGGCAGCTACGCGCTTTGCGGTCTGCCGGATGATCAATATCCGATTCGGTTTGTCAAAGAGGGGAAAGTCGACAGCGATTATCCCATTGTTGTTGCCGGCCGGAATTTTGGGTGCGGCAGTTCCAGAGAGCATGCGCCGATCGCCATGGGCTCAGCGAATTCAAAAATCGTTATCGCTGAAGGCTTTGCCCGGATTTTCTTCCGCAACTGCGTCGCGACCGGAGAGCTCTACCCTTGCGAATGCGTCGATCGGCTTTGCGATATTTTAAAGACCGGCGATGTAGTAACAGTTGATCTGGACGCTGCGACCGTGAAAGCTGAAGCAACGGGCAAAGTTTACTCGTTTAAACCGCTTGGCGACGTCCGACCAGTCGTTGATGCAGGAGGTTTGTTCAATTTTGCCCGGCAAAGTGGCATGATTGCAGCACGTTAGGCGCTTCGAGGACATCTTAAATTCGAAGGCTTCGCCTAACCCGCGAAGCCTTTTTATTTTCTTCGAACCAAATCGGCCTCTGAGGCGTTTAACCCTCAGATGGATGAAAGCGGTGACTGATCAAAGGAATGAGCGGTTTTAAAATAGTATCGTTCTTTGGCAGTACCGACGAGCAGGCGATGCGCCGTGTGCAAGCCTGTGACGACGAGGAGGCCTTTACCGAACTCGTGCGGCGGTGGCGCCTTCCCATCGAACGACTTTGCACTCGAATGCTGGGTGACATTCATCGTGGCGAAGATTTGGCACAGGAGACTTTTTCGAAGATCTATCGGCGGCGAAAAACCTATCGTGGAGTCGGGAAGTTTTCGACGTTCCTTTGGCAGGTGGCAGTGAACGCCTGCTACGACGAGCTGCGAAAATTGAAATGCCGCCCAGAATCCTCCCTGGAGGGAATAAACGATCCGGATGGGGACGGACAGGAGCGCTTTCAAAGTGAAGAACCTGGCCCCGATGAGACAGTGCTGGCCGGCGAACGGGCGGAAACCGTTCGGAGCGCGCTGCAGGCAGTCCCGGACATTTATCGATCCGTATTAATCCTGCGGCACTACGAAAATTTGAAGTTTCGCGAAATCGCAAGCGTGCTGGAAATCCCCGAGGGAACCGTCAAATCACGAATGGCCGAGGGATTGGAATTGCTCAGCAGGGCGCTACAGCGACAGGAACAATCAGAATTTAAGATATGCAAGAACATCACAAATCTTCGGTTAGGGGAAACGAATCTCATCTGACGCATCCATCCCCGGAACAATGGATGGAATACCTTTACGACGAAGTCAGCCCAAACCAGAGACAGACACTGTCCGTACATGCTGAGACGTGCGAATTGTGCAGTGCTCGACTGGCCAATTGGGAGCGTGCCAGAGCTTTGCTGGATAAAGATGGAAATTCCACTACGACGATTCGCAAAATGCGATCCAGCGGTTTTTTAAAATGGGCGGCCGCCTTCGCCATTCTGGCCTGCGGGATTTATGGAACCGTGAAAGGAACGGTCAACGCCCATCAAATTGCCGACCTTCGGAATTCAGTCGCACAATCCGTCCGGTCTACTCTGGAATCAGAAATCAAATCCAAACTTGCGGCCCAACAAACGGAGACGATGGAAAGTCTGCGCACCGAACTGGCAAAGATTCGGGAGGATGCGGCAATCGCATGGCGCACGAGTGATCGCCAATTGCTCGATTCGATCGCCGCAATTACCTCCGACACCCGTGCCAAAGATCGCGAATTCTTGATTTCGGCTTTGCAACAACTTGAAGAAAAGCGCTCTAACGAACTGGCAGCATTGCGGAAAGAACTTGAAACAGTAGCGGTCTTAACCGAAGCCAACTTCAAAAAGGCGCAACAACAAATCGTCCAACTCGCTTCATTTTCCGATGAAGCAACACCTCTCGTTAAATAAAACAAATAAGAACCAGGTATGAATACATTCCCACGAAAAACCTGCATAGCGATTGCCGTGGCGGCTTCTCTATTGCAAACGACAGCGCAAAATGCTCCTGAAGCAAGCGGCGAAACCAAAAAAGTGATACTGGACTCGGGCGAGGCTGTTGAAACGCAAACATCCAATAAAGAAGTCTACGGTGGTGGATTTGGAGGAACTCGCGTACGCGGCTATTCAGGTGCTAAATCGGAAAAAAATCGTAGTGATGTAACATTTTCCGACGACGTTCTGATCCAGAGCGGCGGCATGCCCGATCAGTTGTTCCGCACCCACCCCGGCCTTTTTGGAAACCCAGCCAACGACGCAAGCCCTTTGCTGATTCGAACCTCAAAATCGGACCCCAAAGAGGACGGCCTGCTTGAAGAGGATTTGGTTGTAATGCGCAGAATTCTTGAGAAAGCGATCCTTCCGGGCTCGGGCGAAAGGGCACAAGGCCGAGCCATGGGAATTCCGCTTGTCGCGCTGGGCGGTTCAAGGATGCCCGGTAGCATATACCTCCAGGGTTATGGAGCATTGTTTTTATTTGAGACCGACCTGCCGTTACTTCCGGCGCCTGAGAAAAAACAAAATGAGAAATCGAAAGAGCGCGGTTCAACCTGGGAGGAAACCAAACAAGAAATCTATGGTGGAGAAGCGCAGTTTCGAATGAGTCCAAAATTCCAAATGGGAGATGAATCTGGGGAGCCGTACGACGCCGCAAAAGTGGAAGATCTGAAAAACTCCATTCTTAAAGCATTGGTTAATGCGAGCAACATTCGAGGACTCTCCAATGAACGCGTTGTGATAGTTGTTAGCAATCGATCCCGGCACGAACCACGAGATCGTTTTCGCGCAATGGCTTTTGCCAATGCCGACGCAGGACGAACTTCAGCAGCATTTGATGCCGACCCGAAACATGTGTATGCGGCAAAAGCCCGCCCCGCGAATGGCGCGGAAAAGAATGAAGGTAAAATGACTATTGCTGTGAAGCAGTCGGATATCGAGTTGTTCGCCAAAAAGAGCATCGACTTGGAAGGGTTTAAGAAAAAGGCTGAAATCACGATTTACTAGCCGCGCGATTTCGATCGGAGCGCCCTTGCAGACCAGGGGCGCTTTTGTTTTTATTGCACATGAATGTGTTGCTGACCGGTGCGAGCGGCTTGATCGGATCGCAGGTCGCGAATGCGCTCCGAGCTCGCAACGATCGTGTTATTTCAGTTACACGTGGCAATGCTCAAACGGATCAAAGCGTATCCTGGAATCCTCTCGATGAGAGTCCCTCGGAAGAACTGTTTTCCGCAATTGAACAATGTGATGCAATCATTCATCTCGCTGGAGAAAATATCGCGAGCGGTCGGTGGACTCGGAAACGCAAACATGCGATTCGAGAGAGCCGGATTCACGGGACACAGCAGATCGTTGCTGCGATCAACGCAAGCCCAAAGTAAACCACGATCATTTCTTTGCGCTTCCGCAGTCGGATATTACGGAGACCGGGGCAATGAAGTGTTGGATGAATCCAGTCCGCCGGGACAGGCCTGGCTGAGTGAAGTTTGCCGGGAATGGGAAGCGAGCTCTGCCCAGGCTGAAAGTCGCACTGTTCAATCCTACCATCGAATCCGCACTCGAGTATGTGCTAATTCCGCCTTAACTATTCAGCTTTCGCTTTCTTCCGCCACTCCGTTTTCGGCGGTTCCGGCAAGCCTTGCGCGCGAAGACTTGTGCGAAAATGAGTTTTGGCAACCTTGCTTAGTTCAGAGGCGCCAAACTTTTCCACGAATGCTTTGGCGGCGGCGTCCACCGCGGCCGACGCGCCTTTCGGGAAAACCATCTGGAATTGCTTTCCGAGATTTGCCAATCGAGTGACAAATTCATCGCGGGCCAGGATCGATGCGGCAGCCACGGCGATGTCGGCTTCGGCCTTGTGCATTTGCACCAGTTCGATTTCGCGTCCAAGCGACATCAAGGCATTTCCAACGGTCGATTTTTCCCGCGCGAACTGATCGCTGATGGCCCGTACCGGCAGCGGGTTCATGCGATGACGTTGGAGCATGAGATTCTCGATCACCCGGGCGTGTCCCCAGGCCAGCAGTGTGTTGACGCTGCGCATTTTGGAATATAGCCGGTTGTAAGCTTCGTTTCCAATCGGCACCACTGAGTAAACACAACCGCGCGTCTCGCGTATCAATTTCGCGAGATCATTAATTTTCCGATCGCTCCCGATATTCTTCGAATCCTGAATCCCGGCATCGCGCCAACCTCGAACTACCTCTTCATTCACGTAGACGCCCGCGATACAGAGCGGTCCAAAAAAATCGCCTTTGCCGCTTTCATCGATTCCGAAGCGCGGCAGGAGCATCTCAGGATTCAATACTTCTTCGTAGCCCACCCGCGCTTCCTGTAAAATTAATGGTTCCAAAACAAATTCGACGAATTCCTGGGTTCCTTTCCCCTGAACGACCAGTTTTCCGCTTTGATAAAAAACAACGTTCAATTTTTCCTTCGCTCCGGCATAGCGTGCATAAGGAACCTCGCGGAATTCGAAATCGTGATCGCGCAAATGCACCTCAAGCGTCTTTGCCTGGAAGTCGTTCAATTTACAGGTATAGGATGTGAGAGGTTGCGGCATTGGTTCAAAATCGCTGTTAAAATGAGGCTTCGAGTATCTGCATAAGCTCCTCGTTCGAAAAATCAATCGGATTCGCTTTCATACTACTCGCACGCTGGGCCTTTTCACAGATTGCCGGAAATTGCTCACGCCTGACACCCCCGGCGCTCAGAGCCGGAATGTTCAAATCCGCTGTCAGTCTTTTCAGCCAATCACCACCTTGCTGAGGGGTCGCGTCCGAACCCGCAAGTATGCACGCTGCTTCCGTGAATCGGTCCAAAAGATCATTTCTCTTTTCTCGTGTGGCGGCGCTGACGTTAGCACGCCAGACATGAGGGAGCAGCGCCGCGCAAATCGCCCCATGGGCAATGGGAAACATTCCGCCAATCGCCGCCGCAAATCCATGCACGGCACCCAAACCCGAATTGGCAAGCGCCAGTCCGCCAAATAAACTCGCCAACGCCATCTCCTCGCGCGCCTCAATATCATTACCCCGCGCAAAAGCCGTTCTTAACGATCGTGCGCACCGGCCCAGCCCATCTTTGCACAATGCGTCTGTCAGCGGATTGGGTCGGCGGCACACAAACGGCTCGATCAATTGCGTCAATGCATCCAAACCAGTAGTTGCAGTGAGGTGGG
>JAQGOX010000709.1 GCA_028293365.1 Verrucomicrobiales bacterium
GGGTCGGCGCACCCAGGCCTGACCCGAGAAATTACGAGCCGACGCCGAACCAAACAGGGCCGGATCGATGATCGCAAGCTGCTTCAAAATAAGTGTGTCCGCCGGTGTTCCTGCCAGAAGTTTGAAACTGCTGGACGCTGGGTGTTTTGGCAGAGCTCCGGATGGCGCGCGCGAAAGAAAAACCACAAAACCGGCCTGCACCAAAAATACCGCGATGATAAAGACGATTGAATGAGAAATCGACCATGGCCGCGGATCTCGAACCGACGAATCAGCGGCTGTTTCCATTTTGACCGAGTGGCTGAGTGGCGGCCCGGGTCCCCAGAATGGTGTCCCTGATCCCCGCTTCTCGTGCGATTTTGTCGAGTTTCACTATCACCTCGATCGGCAATTCCCGATCCGGCTGAATCACCAAAGTCAACGTCGGCCCGGCCTGCTTGAGCGCGGCCCTCAACTTTGCCCGAAGCGCATCTTCTTTTACGATTTGGTTTTCGTAAAACATTTGCCCATTCAGATTCACAGCGACCACGACCGTTGGATTGGCTGTCCCCGGCAAATCATCGGCTTCGGGCAAATCCAGGCGAGTGCCCGGAGGTTTCACCACGATCCCCATTTCCGTTGCGCTGGCCTTAAGGCGGGCCACAATCTCCGGCTTCGTCAAGGGGTCAGTCTCGACAATGAGTGTGGTCGGAGGCATTGGCTTCGTCAGTTCTTCATGGACAGCCTCGTAAAACGCCAGCTCCTTTAAAGTCTTCCCATTATAAATAAAAGAACCTTTCCGATCGATCTTCAACATCCGGACACCCGTCCTTTTCGCGAGCAGATCGTCGTATCCGTTTAAATCGATTTTAATTCCGGGAGTAAACACCAGCGAGGAATGCAGCAGTAGAAACAGCACCAGCAGGAAAAAAACTCCCGCAATCGGCGCCGCGTCGATTTGCCCGTGAAAGATTTTGGCTGTACGTGGATATCTCAAGGCGCTTTCGAATTCCGGGTGTCTGCCACGAGATTTAGAATTTCCGTCGAGACCTTCTCCATGTCCAGTACGATGGCATTGACCCGGCTCACCAAATAATTATACCCCGCATAGGCCGGAATCGCTATCGCCAGCCCGGCCGCCGTGCAAATCAACCCTTCCCAGATCCCTTCCGACAATTGCGCCATTTTCGCCGACATTCCCGCTTCCTGAAGCCGGCCAAAAACCTTAATAAACCCCAATACCGTTCCGAAGAATCCCAAAAGCGGGGCGATCTGCGCAATCGTTGCGAGTATATTGAGCTTCTCCTCTAACCGTGGCACCTCCACCATCCCAGCCTCCTCCAGCGCTTCACGCACTCCGTCACGCCCACGATCCCGATTGATGATCGCCGTTTTGACCAGTCGCGCGACCGGCCCCGGAGTTGCGTCACAGATCGACAGCGCCTCCACCACGTTATCACGCTTCAGAACATTCCGCACTCCGCTGATAAACTCAGCCGAGTTGATCTGGGCGCGGTGATAATGCAGAAACCGCTCGATAAAAACACTAATCGCCACCGCACTGACCAGCAGCAGCACCCACATAATCAAGCCGCCCTTCGCGAGCAACATTGGCAACATGTTTAGGTTATAGAGTTTGCGACCGTAAACTTCAAAGACCAAAATCGTCTTCCAGCCATTTGCGGCTGGAAAAGCGTCCCGCACCCGTTAACTTCCCCGAACAGGATGAAAACGCCTTTTGACTCCATTGAAACCATCGTCGAGGAAATGCGCCGCGGGCGCATGGTCATAATCGTCGACGATGCCGATCGCGAGAATGAGGGCGATTTGATCATGGCGGCTGAACGCATCACACCGCAGTCCGTCAATTTTATGGCAAAGTTCGGTCGCGGCCTGATCTGCGTTCCCACCTCCACCGAACGCCTGAATCAACTCGGCATCAAACGAATGGTTTCTCAAAACCGTGAAACATTCGAAACCGATTTTCAAATCAGCGTGGACGCTGCTCAGGGAATTACGACCGGAATCAGCGCTGCTGATCGCGCTGCGACGATCAAAGTAATGGCCGACCCAACCGCGGTACCCGGCGACCTCAGCCAACCCGGGCATATTTTCCCCTTGCGCGCAAAGCCAGGTGGCGTGCTGCAACGCGCCGGCCACACCGAAGCCTCCGTCGATCTTGTGACCCTCGCGGGTTGCAGACCCGTGGCCGTGATTTGCGAAATCATGAACGATGATGGCTCCATGGCACGGTTGCCTGAACTCATCCGATTCGCACGTAAACATAAATTGAAAATCGGCACGATTGAGTCGCTGATCAAATATCGGCGCAGCCGTTCCAGGCTGATCGAGCGGGAGGAAGTAATCAAACTCCCTACTGATTACGGCGATTTCGACCTTCACCTTTACCGCTCATTACTGGATGGCGAACACCATCTCGCGCTGGTAAAGGGCGACGTGCGAAACAAAAAAGGGGTCCTGGTACGTGTCCATAGCGAATGCCTCACCGGCGATGTCTTCGGCTCGCGGCGCTGCGATTGCGGCCCCCAACTCCATCAGGCCATGCGTCAAGTCGCCGATGAAGGCTGCGGCGTCATTGTCTATATGCGCCAGGAAGGAAGAGGTATCGGTCTCGCCCCAAAAATCCGCGCCTATAAGCTCCAGGAAAACGGATACGACACGGTTCAGGCAAACCTAAAACTCGGCTACCCCATGGATTTGCGCGAATACGGCCTGGGCGCTCAAATCCTCGTCGATCTCGGCTTAAAGACGATTCGCCTTCTGACGAACAATCCCAAAAAAGTGGTTGGCCTCGAAGGGTACGGTCTTGAAATATTGGAGCAGGTTCCAATAAAGGTTAAAGCCAACCGCCACAACAAAAAATATCTGGCGACAAAGCGGGAAAAACTGGGCCACCTTATTTAACTCAACGAATCATGCTTGCAAAGCTTCCAGAACGTAGCGCGGGAACCGCTCAAGGCGACCGATTCGCCATCGTTGCCGCCAAATACAACGCTCTCTACGTGGACGCACTCGTGGCGGCTGTCGAACGCGAATTCAAAGCTGTCGGCGCTCAACCTCCTCAGGTCATACGCGTACCCGGCTCATTCGAGATTCCCGTCGTAGCCGCAACCCTCGCCCGCCAAATCCCGCCCTACTCCGCGATCCTCTGTTTCGGGGCGATATTAAAAGGAGCTACTACCCATGCGGATCATATCGCGCTCGGGGTGACCCATGCCCTGGCCCATATTCAAATCACCACCGGGATACCGGTCATCCATGGCGTCCTCCAATTCGACAACGAGGAGCAGGCCAGAGTTCGGTGCCTGGGCACCGAACATAACCGTGGAACCGAAGCCGCTCGCGTGGCCCTCTCGATGGCAGAAGTGATGAAATCACTTTCGGCGAACGCGCGCACCTAGTCGCGCGGAATAAGCAATCCGATCGCAAATCCGATTGCGGCAGCCACTCCAATGGCGCTCCAGGGATTGTCTTGTACAACCCGGTTTGTCGACTCCACAACCGCCTTCGATTTCTCTGTCACCGCCTTTTGCAGTTCCGCCAAATTGTAGCGTCCCTTCTCAACCCCATCGGCAATCTGATCTTTGAGGTTTTTGACTTCGTCCCCGAATTCACGTGTTCTTGGTGTGTCCATAATGTTTCTTCTTCGTTGGTTTAAAACTTCCTCCAAAGAAAAAATCGCAGAATCCGGCAGACATCTCCATCGGGTGATAACCGAAAAATTCCTACTGGAATCAGGGCGGTCCGCCGCCCTTCGACTTCAGAACGTTTCTTACTTCACTGGGATAGCAGAGCCGTCCGGAGGTAGGACAGGCGGATTTGTATCGGTTCCCGGAGTGAGACTTTCAGGCGCATTCTTCGTTTTGGGCTTCGCTGCTTTGTGAGCTTTTGCCTTGGGCGTAGTGGGTGCCTGAACTCCAAAATTCACGACTGTTGCTTCTTCGCTGCCGTCGGCGGCCTTTTTCACACGGCCAAAAACCTGCTCCCCAATCTTCCCTTCAGCCAGCAACGCAGGTTTACCATCCTTATTTATGTGTGTTTCAGACGTTATTTTCAGCGTGCGCAATTCTGGAGCTTCCACGCTGATCGTCATCGCCCTCTTGTCGATGGCCACAAGTTTTCCATGAAAGGCAGTCCGTTTTGCATCTGCGGTTGCCGTTATCGACGCTTTTGTTGGATGCTTCTTTGCCTTGGGCTTAGGAGCTGGCGCCGTCCCATCGACACCCGGCGGCACAACGTTCCCGGAGGCCGGGTTGTTGATCTCGGGCACATTGGATGCGGTCCCAGCCGGGGCCGCCGGATTCACCGGCGTCTGAGCTAAAGTCGAAAATGGCATCGCGGCGG
>JAQGOX010000724.1 GCA_028293365.1 Verrucomicrobiales bacterium
GATCTGAAACTTGTAGCTCCCAAAGTTGATGAGCAATCCGTCTTCAACTTTCGAGGACTTCAAATAGCCCAGGATCTGGGCTATATGTTCTTCCGCGCAGGTTCGACAGGCTTTCAATTCCACAATCAGGCGGCCTTCGATCAGCAAGTCGGCAAAGTATTCGCCGAGCAGCGTCCCATCTTCATCATAAACATTCAGCGGATGTTGTTGTTTAACATCAAAACCCGCCTTGCGTAACCGATTCGACAACGCGTTTTCATACACCTTCTCCAAATGTCCATGTCCGTGATAAAGGTGAATGGCATAAGCCGTCTCTCGCACGGCATCACACAGTTCATTAATGGTTTTCATTTTTGTGTTCTTTGCGTTCCTTCGCGGCAAGCTTGATTTGTCCC
Source organism: Verrucomicrobiales bacterium (assembly GCA_028293365.1). Classification (GTDB taxonomy): domain Bacteria; phylum Verrucomicrobiota; class Verrucomicrobiia; order Limisphaerales; family SXQI01; genus JAQGOX01. The sequence continues at coordinate 396 of JAQGOX010000724.1, forward strand.
GGAAATAGCCACAAAAGAACGCAAGGAACGCAAAGAAGGAACAGGATTGGGAGGCTTCTGTAAATGTCGATTACCCGAGAAACAGGTGAATGGCATCAGCGGTTTCTCGCACGACGTCACAAAGTTCATTAATCGTCTTCATCTCTTTTGTGTTCTTTGCGTTCCTTCGCGGCCTAATCCGCTTTGTCCGAAATTATTTCTCCAGCTTCAACCGTCGAAGGACGGCGTGGCAGCGCGCGGTTATTTGCGGCCTCGTAGTTCCTGCGGGCGGTGGTACCGGCTCATCCATGCTCAAATGGCGCAGTCCCGGCGGTGATAAAGCGGGTGACTTCCTCCTCAAGGCCGGCCACCGCCGCATGCAACCTTCGAGACGCGCTGTTGAATTCCTGGAGCGAGACCGTGGAGAGCCTGGCCACCTCCGTCAAATTCAACATGGCCTCGCTGATCTGCTGTGCTCCCTGGGATTGCGATTGCATCCCTTCATGCACAGTTTCAAACCGTGGCAACAACGTGCGCACCTGTTCAATGACCGATCCAAATTGAGATCCGATCCCGGTGACCTCCGCCACGCCTCTCCGGACCTCCTGGGTAAACTTGTCCATCTCCATCACTCCGGTGGAAACAGAATCCTGCATTTGCTTGATGATATGCTCGATATCGAGGGTTGCCACGGCGGTTTGATCGGCCAGGCGGCGGATTTCCCGGGCAACCACGGCGAAGCCCAAACCATATTCGCCCGCCTTTTCTGCTTCGATCGCCGCATTGAGCGACAGCAGGTTCGTTTGATCGGCGACTTTGGAAATGGTTGTGCTCACTCCGCCGATCGCTCGCGTCTTTTCATTGATCACTGAAAGCCTGGAGGAAATCGAACTCGTGGCCTGGACCAGGTTCCGCATGGTCGTTTCCAGGCTGCCGAGACTGCTCTGGCTGCCATTGGCCAGCGCGGTCGTTTCGGCAGCCACACCGGTCACTTCGTCCATCGTTTTCACCAATGCATGCGAGGTGGCGGAAATCTCGCGCACGGAGGCGGCGATCTCGTTCGTGGACGCGCCAAATTGATTCACGCACTGTTCCTGCTGCTGCGAAGCAGCCCCGATCTGGGTCGCTGTCGACGCCAATTGCGTGCTCGATTGCTTCACGCGGCCAACTAAAGAACTGAGGCTGACAATCATCAGGCGAATCGATTCCAACAGCCGGTCCGTCTCATCGCCTTTCAAGCAAACGCGCCGTTTCTCTTTGCCAGATTCGTTATCCGTCACCTTTTCGGTCCGCGCACTTTCGAGGCGGCCCGCCAGTTCTCCGGCTCCGTGCAGGTTGCCCTCCGCGACCTGTGCCGCGATCTGGGTCAATTGCGTGATCGGGTTGGCAATGCGCCCGCCCAAAATAAAAGCCATCGCAATCCCAATCAACAACGCCGCGGCTCCCCCGAAAACCGAAAACAGCCGCAGATTGCGCAATTCCGATTGAACCCGTTTTTGCGCCGCCTGAAAATCGGCCTCAGGCGCTACCGCGCAGACGACCCAATCCCACGGTTCAAAATAGGCGAATTTCACCACCATATTCTCCACGCTCGACCCTTCGCCCTCGACATATCGATATTCCCCTAAATGCCCAGGAGAGAGTCGCAATGCCTGCGCAACGATGTCGCGGACATACAAGCGTCCGCTAGCGTCCTTGCGATCCTTAAAATCGCTCCCTTCCGCCCGACCCTGCGTCGGAAAGACCGCCTGGCCTTGCGTTTTGCCCGAGCCATAAAAAACCGATACATAGCCGCTCTTTCCCACCACCATTTCCGTAATGCTGCGGCGCACTCCCGAGACAGACTCCAGTTTGATTCCGTTGTAAAGCATGCCAATCACCTTTCCCCCGGAATCCTTCATCGGCTCGTAAATCGTCATTAACCAACTGTTTAAAACGTAAGCGCGCCCGCGATAGGTTTTCCCTTGCAGCACTGTCGCCACCACCGGATTCGGAGCACCGTCTGAATTGATCGCCGGAATGTAGGAACCAATGCCGCGCTTCCCTTCCTTCGTTCGTATATTGGTGGCCACGCGCAGCATGTCGCCCGTGTCATTGATCCGTTGAAAAATCGTGCAAGTGCCCCCGACCAGTTTTTCCACTTCATCCACAACCAGGGACGGTTTCTCCAGATCATAATTAGGCGCCAGCCAATCATTCCCCACACTTAAGCGTGGCACGGTCAGTTTGGAGGAAACCGCTGTGAACTGGTTGTAAGCCATCCAGTCCACCGTTTGGGGTCCAAGCGTGACCGCTCCGAGCTTCTGAAAAATGCTTCGGGCCACATTCAAGTTGTGATCCAGGCTCACTTGCAACAGATCGTTCGCAAGCTGGCAGCTTTCATAGACCTCCCTGGCGCTGGCACCCACGATATTGGTGACCAGGGTCGCGGAGTCAGCCTGGATTTCTTCGCTGATGATGCGCTGTCGAAAGGAGACCAACAACGTTATGATCAGGGCGGGAATCGCTGCCGCCACGATGGCCACGCCGATGATTTTTTTTCGAAGGCTCCAACTCATGCCCCATCACTTCCGGGGATGGTTTCGCCTGAGGTTGAATAGGCCTTCACTGTCACGGCGACGCAAATTAAGGAGTATTTAGAATTTTCTTTCACCGCAAATCGGACAATCCATGTCCAGAGGCGTAATAGCGCTCCAGCGGCGTCAGGACAAGAAAGAATGCCGAAGCGGGTATGTGCGCCGAGCACTACTCGCAGACGCCAACAAAATAAAATTTTGTTTTTGTTGGCAAGGAACTAACTTGTAAGCCTCG
>JAQGOX010000726.1 GCA_028293365.1 Verrucomicrobiales bacterium
AATCTGAAACGCCAGTTGAACACTCCGGTGGTCTGCATGTTGCAAGGCGAAGATTCGTTTTTGGATTCGTTGCCTGAACCGCATAGCGGCCAAACATGGAAAGCCCTTGCGGAGCGCTGTCGCGATGTCGATTTATTCATTGCTCCGTCGCGCTATTTTGGTGAATTGATGACGCGCCGCCTGAATTTAACTCCAGACCGAGTCCGGGTTGTTTATAACGGTATTAACCTGGATGGCTACAAGGTGGCTCCGCTCAAACTCGAGCCTCCCGTGATTGGCTATTTCGCCAGGATGTGCCGCGAGAAGGGCCTGCACACCCTCGTCGACGCTTTCATTCAAATCAAAAAGCGGAACAAGATTCCCGGCGTGCAACTTTTTGTCGGCGGAGGACTTGGCCCTGCTGATGAATCCTTTGTCGCCGAATTGAAACAGCTTTTACAGCAACATGGGCAGCTAGAGGCCGTTCAGTTTTTTCCGAATGTCACCCGTGAGGAAAAGCAGGAGTTTTATCGCAAATTAACGGTATTTTCGGTTCCGGCCCTTTACGGCGAGGCGTTCGGTCTTTATTTGGTCGAAGCGTGGGCTTCGGGCATTCCAGTGGTGCAACCCAGACACGCCGCATTCCCGGAGTTGGTCGGGTTAACCGGGGCAGGGGAGATTGTGGATGGGAATGCGGATGCTCTTTCTCTGGGATTGGAAAACCTGCTGCTGAACGACCAGCGCCTCTCCGAATTGGGAAAGCGCGCGCGTCGTTCGGTCGAGGAGCAGCTTAATGTAACGGTCATGACGCAGGGGATTCTTGACGCGCTTACGGAAACGATTGCGCGCTGCAATCCGCAAAACCCGACCACTGTGTCCACATAATCCGCCTATGGCCTTCGAATTCAAAGTCACTCGTCGCGTGGAGTTTTCGGAAACCGATATGGCAGGCATCGTTCATTTCGCGAATTTTTTCCGATATATGGAGAGTGCCGAGCACGGATTTTATCGGGCTCTGGGGCATTCTGTCGTGATGCATCAATTCGATCCCCCTCTGGGTTTTCCCCGGGTTCATGCGGAATGTGATTATCGAAAGCCGTTGCGGTTCGAAGACCTGCTTGAAATTCATTTGCTCGTAAAGGAGAAGAAACCCCGCGTCCTGACTTACCTGTTCAAATTCCGAAAAGTTACTGGTGAACCGATCGAAATTGCGCGAGGGCTTCTGACCGTGGTCTGCGTCAGCCATTCGCCGGGAAAAATGGAGGCGGTTCCGATTCCTGCTGAACTCTCCGCCCAAATCGAAGTGGCGCCAGCGGAACTGCTCGTCTAGTTCCAAATGAAAAACGAGGCTTGCGTTGGAGCAAGCCTCGTTTGATGGCAATCAGAGGGAATGACCCGGCTGATCGCATTTGGCGTTATCGCCAACCGTTGTTAAGTCGTAGTTTCCGCCGCCAGGGCAGAGGGGCATGACTCGTATATAACTTGAAGGCCCAATGATGTCGGCCTGTGTGACGGGATCCCCTTCTTTCTTTCCATTTTGCACGCTCCAGATTTGCTTCGCAGATTCTATCTGAGTCAGATTCTCGATGCAGGCCTGTTTGCGCGCTTGAATTCGTGACCTAAGAAAGTTTGGGATTGCGATACCGAGGATCAGTCCAATGATCGCCACGGTAACCATGATCTCCACCAGCGTGAACGCCAATCGGCGATCGGACGCACGCGTTGGACGTTTGTTCATAATGATCCATAAAAAAAACAGGCTTGAGAATTGCTCCTCAAGCCTGCGTGTTCATTGGATGAACAAACTTACAGAGTGTGGCCGAGAGCAGCGTTGGGGCAGGTCGGGAGGACGCCCACATTGCCGATGGTATAGTCAGCACTGCCGAGAGGGCAGTTGGTTCCGCCTTTGAGATAAGGCGAGACATTCGCCAGAGTAACCGCTGCATTCGCGGCTGCTTTGGTTTCGAGAGCCCACTGTTCCTTTGCGCCGTCGATTTGATGCAGGTTGTTAATGCAGGCATTCATCTGAGCCGTCGAGCGCGCTTTGACGAAGTTGGGGATGGCGATTGCGGCAAGGAGGCCGATGATCGCGACCACGATCATGATTTCTACCAGTGTGAAGCCCGCCTTACGATTTGTTTTGATGTTCATTTGTTGCTGCTTTCTTTTTTTGCGGCGTGAACGAGATGCCGAGCGGTTATTATATTAATTCTTCGACGTTCACAGATTGCTCGGCATCGACCGCAACAGCCATGGTAGCACGAAGGATGCCAGTTGTCAAAATTGTAAAATGTGCTAGCTAAACGGCCCAAGCATTCCAGCCGAGCGTCTTCCAGCGGTGCCTACAACATACTTCTGAAAGGTCTTTTTGTTGATCTTCCTGTCGTTTAGCTCCTGGGTCCGACCGCTTTCTGATCGGTTCCGCTTTCGTAAAGCCTTCATCCGTTTGCACTTGCGTGTTTTATTGTTTGGGCCGGGTGAGATTTCCAGGTCGGATTGGCCTAAAAGGCAGTGCGGGAGATTAGAGGTTTTCCACTGCCTTGGATTTGGACAATGGCTGCATAGAATTGGTTCAGCGCTCCCTTGCATTTAGTTGGATTGCATCAGTACAATAGCGTTTTATGCGATTACTTAGCGGTAACTCGAAGATTTTTGTTCCCGGACACCGCGGGTTGGTTGGAAGCGCGATTGTTCGCCAATTGGAGGCTGCCGGGTGTGGCAACTTACTGTTAAAGACTCGGGCTGAACTGGACCTTCTCGATCCAACTGCGGTTGACGTTTTTTTTGCCACGCATCGACCGGAATTTGTCATCAGCGCGGCCGCCAAGGTTGGCGGAATCAAAGCCAACGCGACCGAACCCGCAACATTCCTTCGTGAGAACCTGGGAATCCAGAACAACCTGTTTCAGAGCGCATGGCGATACGAAGTCAGGAAATTTCTCTTTTTGGGCAGTTCCTGTATTTATCCCAAATTTGCGCCTCAACCACTAAAAGAGGAATATTTGCTTTCAGGCCCTCTGGAGCCTACGAACGAACCGTACGCGATCGCGAAAATAGCGGGTATTAAAATGGCCCAGGCATTTCGCCGACAATACGCGTGCGATTTCATCAGTGCGATGCCGAGCAATATGTATGGCCTGCAGGACAATTTCGATCTTCAGACTTCTCATGTCCTGCCTGCTTTGATCCGGAAGTTTCACGAGGCGAAATGCTCGGGCGATGGGGAAGTTATTTGCTGGGGCACCGGGACTCCACGGCGTGAGTTGCTTTTTGCGGACGATCTCGCCAGCGGTTGCCTGTTCCTGATGGAAAACTACAGCGACGAGCAGTTTGTGAATGTTGGCTACGGCTCGGACGTGGCCATTCGAGAGCTTGCGGAGATGGTTGCGGCGATTGTTGGCTTCCAGGGAATGATTTCATGGGATGACAGCAAGCCCGACGGTACGCCACGCAAACTACTCGACTCATCTCGAATTCTCGCGATGGGATGGAAACCTGCGGTCAAGCTTGAGGACGGGATTCGGATGACTTATGACGCATTCCGGAAGCGGAGCCTGGCTCATTAAGGCCGTGTATGGCTACTGGACGGCCGACAATATATCAATTTCTGCCTGGGTCATTTCTGCAATTAAGTTCTTGAACGAATTCTTCGCCTCCCATCCGAGCACCCGTTTCGCCTTCGCAGGATTTCCGACCAGACGGCCCGGCTCTGAATGCCGCATAAAGCGCTGATCCTGTTTTACATGCTTTTTCCAGTCCAGCCCGGCAGTTTCGAAGGCGTTTTCGACGACATCCTGCACTGAATGCAACTTTCCGGTGGCAAAAATAAAGTCTTCCGGCGTTTCGTGGTGCAGTGCCAGCCACATGCCACGGACGTAGTCCCGAGCATCTCCCCAGTCCCGTTTTGCTGAGGTATCACCCAGTAGCAGTTCGGTTTGTCGTCCGAGTTTGATTGCCGCCGCCGCGTGACAGATCTTCCGGGTAACGAAGTTTTCGCCTCGCCTCGGGGATTCGTGATTGAAAAGGATTCCATTGCAGGCGAACAGTTTGAACGCCCGTCGGGAGATTGAAACCATGTTGGTAATGAAAGCCTTGGCGGCGCCATACGGGTTCACTGGAGAAAAGGGTGTCTCCTCATCCTGCGGACTCTCCTTCGGCTCACCGAAGATTTCGCTCGATGCTGCGTGAAAAAAACGAGGGGGACTCGGAAGATCGCGAATCATTTCAAGCAGGCGCAGAGTCCCCATCGCGGTCATCTCGCAAGTGGATTCGGCAATTTCAAAACTAAGGCCGACGTGACTCTGGCCGGCAAGATGATAAATTTCTTCTGGGCTGGTTTTATTCAGGATACGTCTCAACGTTGTGGAATCGTTGAGCTCTGCGTAGTGCAGAAACAATCGCTTTCCGTAAATATTGGGATCACTGTAAAGGTGATCCAGGCGCGAGCGATCGAGACTGCTGGTGCGCCGAACGATGCCATGAACTTCGTATCCTTTATCAAGTAGCAGTTCGGTCAGGTACGATCCGTCCTGGCCTGTGATTCCAGTAATAAGCGCTCGTGGCATCGCAAAATGGATTAACCAGTCACTTTAATCTTGCCTTCGCGATGGTCTTTCAAAAGTTGAACATCCGAGTCGACCATCAGTTTGATCAAATCTCTGAACTTTGTCTTCGGTTCCCAACCAAGCTGTTTCTTGGCCTTGCTGTAATCGCCGATCAGAAGGTCGACCTCGGCCGGCCGGTAATACCGGGGATCGATTTCAACATATTTATTCCAATCCAGGCCGACGTGCTCAAAGGCGACTTCAAGGCACTCTCGAATCGAATGCGTCTCATTCGTGGCAATGACGTAATCGTCCGGCTTCTCCTGCTGAAGCATCAGCCACATTGCTTCAACGTACTCTTTGGCGTAGCCCCAATCACGCTTGGAGTCCAAATTTCCCAGGTAGAGTTTTTCTTGCAAACCGGCTTTGATATGCGCGACTGCCCTTGTGATCTTGCGCGTTACAAAGGTTTCACCCCGGCGCGGTGATTCGTGGTTGAATAGAATTCCATTGCTCGCATGTAATCCATACGATTCCCGGTAATTAACGGTGAGCCAGTATGCGAAAGCTTTTGCACAGCCGTAGGGACTGCGTGGATAAAAAGGAGTTGTTTCCGTTTGCGGCACCTCCTGGACCAGGCCGAACATTTCGCTGGAGGAAGCCTGATAATAGCGGGGGCGAATTCCCGTTTCACGTATCGCTTCCAGCAGGCGGATCGCACCCGTACCGGTTATGTCCCCAGTATATTCAGGGCAGTCAAAGCTAACACGTACATGGCTTTGAGCTGCCAGGTTGTAAATTTCGTCAGGTTGAATCTTGCCGATTAATCGAGCGAGCACACTCGCATCTCCGAGATCGCCATACTCAAGAAACAGGCGCGTTCTGCCGGCGTGGGGATCGGAATAAATTGGATCCAGACGACCGGTATTAAAAGTGCTGGCGCGGCGGATGATACCGTACACCTCATAGCCCTTCGCCAATAGCAGTTCCGCCAAATAGGAGCCGTCCTGGCCCGTTATACCCGTAATCAGTGCTTTTTTCGCCATATCCTTGGATCAGAATGCGGTAAATCACTGATGCCGCGCAAGTGTAGAAAGCCTGATCTGCCATTCAGTTAAAGGCGACTGCTGAAGAGCAGCCCAGGGCCTAATTGTCAAATCATTCCCGTGCATAACTTTAATTTTAGGATTAACGCCTGAGAATATGACACCAAAAATCGGAACGCTGACCACAGTGACTTCGGTAATCGGGGCTTTCGTAACTCCACTTTCGTTGGCCCAGGATCAGCATCCGAGGGTTTCTGTCCGGCCTTTTGAGGGTCGCACGATGGAGGTTGAGGTTGCGGGCGCGACGCCCGGCTGGATTATGATCGAGGCTTCGACCGATTTACAGAATTGGTCTCAACTAACCAAAGTGCAAGCAACCGATCAACCCTTCAGTTATCTGGATTATGTCGCTGAGATTTTTCCGCAACGGTATTACCGGGCAACGCAATTTGGAACTCCGCCCAATGACAATTTCGCACAGCGCGAGTTTTTGCAAGGAACGAACATCCTGGTGACCGGGTGGACTTTTAATGCCACCAGTGAAGATGGAGAACCAGCGATTGCGACCATTGAGCAGGGTACGAATTCCGTTTGGTGGTCCTGGACGGCCCCGGCCACCGGGAAAGTTTCGATCAGCACAGTGGGCACTTTCTGGGATACGTTAATCGGTGTATTTACGGGCACTGAGATTACTGGGTTGGTCCCAGTGGCTCAGTTTCCCTGGTATACTCGCGAATTGAATTTTCCCGTTCAGGCCGGCGTGGTCTGCCAGATCGCGGTGGCGGGAAGCGAAGGACAGTCTGGTCCGTTAAATCTGTCCCTTAATTTTGCCCCCAATGATGTCCAACCAGTGCCGCAGCTCGCCGGAAGCTCAGTGAATCTGGTCCCTTATCAATATCCCGATTTTTCCAATTACTCGCTGATTTTTTCTGGTGATGCGAAACAATGCGTTTTCCAGTCGGTAGATGATTCCACGGTCAGAAAAGAGGATGCTTCAATCGGCTCCTATGAGGTTCAAGATTCATCGGCAACGCTTAACGTTGAAACCGGGGATAACGATCAAAAAAATGCTCACACGTTCAAGTTCTCATTTCAAAGTCCTCGTGCGGGCTCCTATGTGCATCTGATCAATGACACGCGCGCAGATAGCGGAGAATTTACGAATTTTCGCAGCGAGGCTGGACCCCTGGCATTAAAAGACCTTTCGGGTGTCAAAATCACTGGCACCCGTGTATGGACTACGACCGGCACGTCCGGGCAAAGTCATCACTACACTTTTAACCACGGCGGTCATTTTCATGACAGCGATGGCCAGGAACAGGCCACGGGGCGCTATCAATATCAGGCGAACGATTCAACGGCTTCCCTCATTTTGAATTACACCGGGCCGGCCGATTTCTCCGGGGACCATCATGAGCTGAACATGACCTACACTTCAGTTAACGGCGGAACTTTTTCGAGCCACTACACGAAAAACGATGGAACTGAAATTACGATCCTCGGAGATTTTGTGATCGACGAGGATTGAGGGGGAACTCCTACTTCATTTCGTGAATAAAAGCATCGGCTTCAGTAATCGAAGCATTCATATCCTGTATGAGCCGCTGGATCTCACGCTCGATGTCCGCGGATTCACCCTTTAACGAT
>JAQGOX010000728.1 GCA_028293365.1 Verrucomicrobiales bacterium
CAATGGTCCTCAGTAACAATCTCAACCATAAAATCAGTCGCTTGACACAATTGAAATCATTGTTGGCGCTGGGCCGATCGATTTTTGGCATTCTCTGTTTGGCATGTGTCCTGTCGGGTTGTGACAAGGATAAGAAAAAGGTTGATACTTCCGAACTCGAAAAAGCATTTCAAGCCGCGAAGGCGAATTCTGCGGCTAAAAAAGGCGAAGTGACAATGACCGATTCGCTGATCAATGATGCGATTTCGGCGATCAAAAAAAACGAGAACGAGGAAGGTGTAGTCATATTGCAGATGGTTCGGTCCCAAGGCGCCAGCCTATCGCCCGATCAGCTTATAGCCGTGCAAGACGTGATTGCCGAAGCCCAAAAGCCTTTGATCGAGCGTGCGGCACATGGCGACCCGGCTGCACTCGCGGCGATGGAGCGAATTCGCATGGGTAAACGCCGCCACTGATTGGATGTTAATCCGGAAACTTCGCAAAATGACTGATCCCTCCAGGCATCCTGGCAAATCGGTTAATGGGCAAATAGTCCAGCTTTCGACAAAGTGACTGAAAATTTAGAATCAACCACAACGAACAACTGAACTCGGTTATTGTTCGTTCGAATTGTGATTTCCAGTTTGTCGTCGTTTATTCGTACGGAACGAACTTCTAAATCAGGATCGTTCACGATTGGAAGATTGGGAAATAATGCGGTCAAATCGATTTTGATTTCTTCAGGGAACCTTCCTCGCGAAATAGCCGAGCTAAACTCACTTAATTTTTCCTCGAAAACGATGACAGCCCCGGGCTCGTGCGGCAAAACTGACTTACTGAAATTCAGGAGTAAAGTGGCGTTCGCGCCGACTTTCGCTCCTACAATTCCTCCTCCGAACGCAGCCAGTCTGCAGTCACCATCTCCAAACCAAAGCTTTCCATCGGGACACCAGACGGCCTCTGCCTTGTAAGTCCCCTGCCCTTCCGGCTGGCCTGGTACATCAACAAACGCACCGCAACGCGGAACTTGTAGATCTTTGTTAGAATCCCGTAAAGACGCCGTGCGGGGCCGACCCCAAGCTGAAGGAGGCGAGGAAAGCCGTCCGGATCGTAAAAGCATGAGATCAGAGCCGCCATCGGAGGCCGCAATCAAGTTCATTTTGGGATCGATTGTCACTGTCATGGCCGGGTGCAACTTATTGGACAGGTTGATCACCAGATTCCCATTCTGGAAATAGGCGCCGGTTAGGATCACCCAATGGATGGGGCCGCGTGCGTCTTCGTGCGGGCCGAAAAAGTCACTTCCAAAGACATAAGTGAGATCGAACCTGTAAACTTCTTCCCCGCGATCAAATGCCGATCGCGGATCGCGCACCAGCTTCGAGACAGTCTCTTCGAGTAACCGTTGAGGCGCTTCCCCTGAATCGAGCGGCGCGAATCTAAATTTCAAACTCGCCCTCTCAGCGTACAACCCACAGATGCGACCGCCGATGACCAAATACTTATCCGCAGGCGGCGCCACCAGGTTCGATAACTTTCCGCTGGAAACGATATCCAGCGCATACTGTTCGGAATATCTTGGGTTTGTGCGCTGAATGCTGGTCGTCTTTTTCAAACCGGGGACGGGTCCTGTTGCAGATGGGAGAATTACTGGTACTGGTTTGCTCCAACTGCCAGCGGTGTATTCAAATTGCAGTTCCTCCTGAAGAGGCTGCGCGTGCAGCGTGAGCAGGCTAACCAATATAAAAGTGTGTAAACGCCACATCTGTATTCCGTTCGAGACAAAAACGCCAGCGCTCCTTTAAGTTGATCGATAGCATACACAAGGATTTCTAGATTTCCAACGCGATAAAGTCTCCCCGGCGGAATTTCGTCGCCGCACGGCTGCCTCTTTCGCCCCTGCCCCACATCGTTCGCCTGAGCGAAGCAGGGATTGTCGATAAATTCTGCATCCTCCTCTACCGCGTTACCACTCGGTAATATTTGTAAGCAGAGAAGTCAAAGAAATCATCCTGAAAATCGCAAACACCCTCCGGATCAGGCTCGACGGTGGCCATTTCATTCCAACTGCGCAGATCAGTCGAAACTTCAAGCGTGTATTTTCGAATCGGGTCGCCCGAGAATAGGAGGTGGGCAACTCCGTTGTCGACGGTGACATTCAGGTCAGTGACAGCCAGTGCTGGGTGGCCGTAAAGATCGGGCACACGCTGGCATCGATAGAGACTGCAGTTCTTGAAGACCGAATTGGTTTTGTCATACATCGTAATTGCGAGATCAAAAACAACCTGAGGGATCAAATCGTGCGTGACTTCCTGAATCCGGGCCATCGTGGCGGCCGAACCAAACGAACTCGGTGGAACACCGTTGACGTAGGAAACGGCGGGAAAACCAATCAAAACGTTTCCGGTTTTGGACAAAGGTTCCGCACTTCCTTCATGGTCCGCGTAGAGGCGTTCCGGCGCATTGGTTCTTCCATAATCCCACACCTGAGAGACCTCCATTTTGGCTTCATCGATGCGGTACTCGACGGCCCGGCTATAATTATTGGTGTCGAATACGGGCGCGTTGAACGGCATTGCTCTGTAATTGCCGTTATCGAAAATAACCAGTGTTCCCTGTGGTGAAATGACCGGAGAATGTTGCCCGTATTGCCATTCGAACGGTGTACCCACGGGTTTCAGAAGGAAGGGCTGCCATTCGGGTCCCCAGCCATCGTGAGGCCCTAAAATCCAGCGAAGCTGGCCAGTAGCCCGCGAGAACTTTATCACCGCATTCTGGTTGCGCATTGATACGATCACCGAGCCGTCGCTTGGGTCTTCTATGACAGCATTCGAATGCTCTGAATCCCAGACTCCGGCCGATCGTCCTGACAAGTAGGAGATTCGGCGTGGGTCAAGCACCATGACTGGTTGCCAAACGATGAGCGGGTTCGAATTAATCGCCGAGATTTCAACCACCCTTTCATACTGGATCCGTGATGTTGCTGTTGGTGCATTCGGATCGGTCAAGCTGGTTGGAAAATCGGTAACCGTTTCTCCCCAATCACTCAGGTAAAGAATCGTTCCGTGCCGGGTCGGAAATCCGTCGTGATAATTGATCGGAAGAGAATTCAGAACAGGCCACGTATTAATCGTCTCGCCAAGCAGATTTATCTCCACAAAAGCGTTGTTCGACGGCATGAAAAGATGACCATTTTCCAGTTGTCGTACGTCGAGTGTGGACGGAGTTTTTCCATACCAGACCACATCTCCGGAACTGTCCACAAGGACAACATATCCGTAAGTGTTCCTATTAACATCTACGCGAAACAACGTGTATCCCGGCTCGATTTTTGTGCGATCAACTCCCAGGAGTCTGATATTGGGAAAGTCGTCCGGTAAGGAACCAGTGACAAAAATGACTGGAGTTGAAGCTGTCAGCCTGTTTTGGGTCCGATCTCTTACTGTCACGGTTAATTCGTTCGTCCGTCCCGGTTTGAATCCAAAAAGAGGAATGAAATGATTTGTTGCATATCCCTGGAAACTTCGTTTCCACACCTCAAATCCATCGGAGACAGTTATGTTCACCTGGGAGGGAACATCTGTATTCAGACTTAAGGTCCCTGCGAGAGGAGCATTCGTGGTTCTTGTAAATGAAGGTTCCGACGTAATGGTGATAGCCAATGAAGAATTAAATAGTCCCAAGAGTATTAGCGCAGCGAACGGAGAAGCTAACCACCGAAACCGAAAATAAAATTCACTCCTTTTCATTTTAAACATCTTCGCGGCTGCGCATTCAACTCGCGCGGAAAACATAATCGAGGTTCCGTCTGAAAGGAAACTCCGAAACGGTGATAATCTGCCCGGTGGTTTGTGCCAGGTTACTCGTACCTGACAAAGCGGTAGAATCGCTGATTTGACTCGGAAGTATCGAAAAGCTCGGCAGAGTTGAGATCGGAGCCCCAGACCTGTCCAACAGTCTTCCAGTTTATCATATCACTCGACCCCTCCACCTGCCCGTAATCGAGGTCATCGACAACAATCCGCCAACCGCTCGAAGGGGGTATCTGAAGTGCGGGAAGCGGGTACGGAGGTAGTTCCAGATAACCGCCTAAAATCTCTCCCGAAAAATAATAATCTGACACCCAATTCGTAAAAATGGGAAGAGCGGCTGCCAGATTTCCATAAAAGCCGTCTCCGACAGGTCGCAGCCCCTGAAGGTTTCGATATTGCTGCAGCAGAACTTGTCCCTGCACAAGCTTAAACCCACCCGAAGAAACCCAGATTTTCCCCTCTTCGTCAACCGAGTAATCGTTCGGATCGAACGGTGCATTAGCGTTACCCGGCACCTTGATCGTGATGTCGCCGCTGGTCGAGAGGGCAGCATCGATGAAACCCTGAAGCCGCAGCCCGTTCGTGGTCACGAGGTGACCCGCCGGATCCAGAGTAAAACCACCCAGTCGCGTCGCATAAAAAATATCCGTCTCCGGATCACGTACCGTAAAAAATCCGCCACCCCGGATCGCCATATCGGATGGACCAGCGGCCATCAAAGGCCCGGAAATAAAAACATTGAGGTTCGTTCGGACGGCCAGTAGAGCAGGATCCAGCCGATTCGGCTCAAGCGCGCCTGAGACAATCCACCCAAGGTCTCCGGTGAGTGGCGGGCTCATGGAAGTCCAATTATGTGTGATTGGAAAAAGGTCAAAATTCGAACGTTCCAGTAGATCTGACCTCGTGCAATCAACTAGTAGAACCTGACCGCGTACCAATGTTGTGCCGTCGCCTAGATCCACGTTTATCATTCCCAATCGATCCACATAAAACCCCTCGAAATGCTGTGCTTGATCGAAGCCTGCTGGCAAATCCTCCGCGGTAACTTTGAGGTCCCCGAAAGTGGTTCGAGCAGAATCGAGATATCCTTGCAAACGCAGGCCTGAGCAATGTATCAGAAATCCGTCACCGTCCAGATAAAAGGCTCCCGCTCGTGAGGCGAAATGGGCATTATCATTGGTTCGGCGCAAAGCGAAAAACCCGTCCCCTTCGATCCCAAAATCTGAAGGACTCTGCGTATAAAC
>JAQGOX010000769.1 GCA_028293365.1 Verrucomicrobiales bacterium
GCGCCGCGAGGCAGAACATTCATAGATGCCGTATCATATGTAAAAAAATAGGACCTATGAGGCACTGAGTCAAAACGGCCCGAATCCTGCAACCGTCGATTTGGCCGTAGAGCAAATCCCGAAAGAAATGGGGAGCGATCCCCGGCCTAGAACAGGTTGTTGGTGTTACGGCAACACAAACTTCGGTGAAGCTGGTTTGGGTGGTCTTCATTGCCGTTTTCCATGTGTTATTGGGTTATTACACTGGGTATAGACTGTTGAGGATTAGAGGGTATTCACGCCGGCGCAGCGGAATCAGTCCAAGCCATCGCTAAACGCGCACAACTCTTTTTTTATTCAAAAAAACTTCCGGCTTGCCAAATGCCACAGTTGCAATTGCGATAAGCGAGGTTATCTGATCGATGGAAGATTACGTTGGTGTGTCAGAATCCTCAATTAAAATGATTGCACCGGGCCGCGAATTGTTTTTCATAGAAGCCATCGATGGTACGCTTGCAAAACTCACTTCAGCCGTACCTATCACTTACGAACGGAATCATGGAAAAAGTGCAAACTCGCGTCACGGCGGATATGATGCCCCGCATATCACAGAACTTGCGGTTAATCTGTTCTCAATGCGGAAAGGGAGCCGTTTACGATGTCGGCAGAATCTTCTTCGGGCCCGCAGGTGATGAAAAAACGGCGAAACGGAAGTTCGGTTTCAGTAACTATTTTCGCTGCCAGGAGTGTGACGGCCCTGGTCCCTGGGAAGTCGCAGACTATATGACGGTGCTCAGTATCGCCTTCCGCAGCCGCATGGACAAAGGTCAGGACAAAATCGTTGAAGGAGTGTGCCACTTATTCGACGGCACCGAGATCCAAACGCCGGCTCTGGGCGAACAGTACCTACTGAGACTCGTCGAGAAAGATCCTCGCAACGGCTTTCTTTGCGCGCGCCTGGGCAACCTGTTGCGCGCTTGCGGCCGTCAGGCAGCCGCAATTGCGTGGTACGAGAAAGCCCTGGAACTTGACCCGGAAGACATAGAATCGCGCTATCACCTGCTTGGTTTCGCGTTCGAGGACGGACGGAGTTCCGACGCCGCCAGGCATGCTCCCTTGCTCGTTCGTTCCTTGCTGGACGGGCGAAAGACTCCAAACGAAGAGTTAACGGAAGGGTTGGCGGCCTCAATCGTCGAGCAATTGCGTGATTCGCCTGCTGATTTCCAGCGCCGATTTCTCGATGCTCCGCCCGAACTGGCCTGCCCGAGAGAGGAGGTTTTTATTCGCCGCCTCCTCCTGGAACGAGGCGACGAGGAAGAAATAATATTAGATGCCGCAGACGATCTGTTGAATGGAATCGTTTCGCCGGACCCGGTCCTTGAGTTCGACATTGCAGCGGATCCTAATGAACCGAAACGCAATCTGATCGCCTCTCTGCGCGCCGTGGTTGAAAGCGGGGGCCTGAACCCAAAGAAGCTGACGGTCGCTTTTGAAACGGATGGGCAAGGACGCGTCCGTGTCGCAAATAAACATTCCGTGAACCTCTACGATGGTTACAAGATGGCGCTTTGGGAGGTTCCATTATTGCGCGACCTTTTTCGCGGCGATGCGGAGCCGCCTCCGGATCTCAACCGTTATCCTCCTCCCTTTTGCATTTATTTTTATTTAATTGAAAAGCACGTTCTCACTCTCTGCGACGCACGGGGTGACCAAACGGACCAACAAATGGAAGAAATCTATTCGTCGCTTCGACGCCGGCCCGATGGCCGAAGTCTGGGCGAGGTGCACGATTTTCTTTGGCAGATCGCAGCTTTGCTTCTCGCGCTCTATCCTTTGAGCGAAGCAGAATTTGACGGAACCTTCGGCCAACTGGCTCGTTCTGCGCGCGGCTGGGCGCTACGGCCGGTTTCCAGAAATTACGTCGATTACCTGCGAAAGACGTTGGGAGCCTGAGTGCCTGGATCGATCGACGTCGCACACGAAGGCCCGAGTTCAAACTGCGAGTCGAAATTCACATGAAAGCACGTTATTGAGAACCAGCCCCTGCTATGGACGTCCGCCCTCCGTGCAGAGCACAAACGAATCCATGCTTTGGCGCTTTTTACAGCCGACCCTATTTCGGATCGTCAACAAATCTCAGTCCACGCCGGGTTGGCCGAGGTGTGATTCGTTATCTATATTCCAACGGCGCGCAATTTGATCGTTACGCGAGAACAATTGCCCATGGGGAATACCTTCGACGTGACCATCGCAGAAGACGATCTGAAAGTTCGATTTGTGCCGGTTCTTGAAGGCGCGCAGGACCGGCTCAGACTTTCCTAGTGGTTGTGTGGCGTCGATCCAGTTCAACATGGTGCCTCCCACGAGAACATCCCGGCCTTGTAGCTGGTAATAACTGTCCATACTTGGGTTATTTGTAAATAAATACGAATCGCCAATTGCTATCATCTCAGTCGGAACTCGAACGGACGAAACTGATGTCTGGATACTATAAGTGCCCAATCCCAAAAGATACGGCGCACCGGAGCCGTTGTAGGTCAGACCCAACGCATTATATGCGTAGCTCCCAGCATCGAACGGGGCAACCGTTGGAGGAGCTGATCGCCCCATGATAGTAGGCCCTTTGTACCCGGGGCATTTAAAAACGCCGTCGGTCCAGGAAACCCCCATTTGTTTTCCCAGAACAACACCCCAGCTCATCCATGAATTTGTGGTTAGACTCCCATCCAGAGCGGTGGGGCATCCCGGAAAGTATCGATTGTCACTCGCATATAGGTTCAGGGCGAAACCAATCTGACGCAGGTTGCTTTTACAGCGCGCGGATTGCGAGGCCAGTTTCCCTTGATTGAGGGCGGGTAGAAGCAGGGACGCAAGTATCGCGACGATGGCGACAACCACGAGCAACTCGATCAGAGTGAATCCAACGATCGCTTTACGGGTTCGTTGCATACCGAAGTTCTAAAGGAATTTATAGCGAAGGTCGACATTTTTCATTATAGATTTGGATCAAAACGAAACTACGCCAGGAGGGGAAGGATGCCTGTCCCGGGGCCGCAGCGCGGATGAAGCGCTTGTTACTGTAAGCGGAGAAAGCGCGATGGTCTCCCACTTCTTTACAGTCGAAGCTAGTGAAGGCACATTGATCATGTGAAAAAAACAACTGCTGCATTGGCTTGCGCTATCCTTTCGCTTTGGTTATCGCGCTCGACCTTCGCAGCAGTTGTGTCGCGCCCGGATTTTTTTGAATTGCGCTCCGCGATTGAAGCGGGCGGCCTTGTGCAACTGAAGTTCGACGGGACCGTGACGTTCACAACAGAGGTCAAAGTAGGAAACGCGGAAATCGACGCGACGGGCCATTCTGTCAAATTTGATGCCGGCGGTAGTAATCGTTTTTTCAAAGTCAACGGGCGATTGGTAATAAGGTCATTGGAATTTGAAAACGGGAGCGGCTTTGAAGGAACAAACGTTAAGGACTGGCTTGGAGGTGCGATTCAGGTCAATGGAGGAACGCTTACGGTCGAAAATTGCAAATTCGCGAACAACAGAATAATTGGCCGGTATTATCGGGGACCGGATCCTTTTGGTATTGGTCAATCGACGGGGAATGGTCTGGGTGGCGCAA
>JAQGOX010000781.1 GCA_028293365.1 Verrucomicrobiales bacterium
TCTTCGATCACAGCATCCACGTAAACAAAGGAGTCGGTTGCGCGAGTTGTCATGGGCGCATCGATCGGATGCCGATCACATGGCAGGCGCAGCCGCTCTACATGCGTTGGTGTCTCGATTGCCATCGGAAGCCGGAAAAGAATCTTCTCCAGCCGAACGAGGTATTCAATCCCGTCTGTAACCCTCCGGGAAAGCGTTCCGAAGAGGCGGGCCAGGAATTGGCGCGCCAAAACCATGTCAACCATGAAGGTCTGACGGACTGTTATACCTGCCACAGATGATGAAGAGGGATGTATGGCGAAGTTTGGATGAGTTGGAGGATTCGAAAGAATTCCGGGAGTGGCTCCATCGGGAATTTCCACCCTTGGCCTCGGAAATGTTGGGTGATGTGGATCGGCGACGGTTTCTGAAATTGATGGGAGCTTCCTTCGCTCTTGCAGGATTGACTGCCTGCACCGGGCAACCCATCGAAAAGATTATTCCTTATGTAAAGCAACCTGAGGAATTGGTGCCGGGGCGTCCACTTTATTTTGCGACCGCCCTGACGCTCGAAGGATATGCGCGCGGTGTATTGGTCGAAAGCCATGAAGGACGCCCTACGAAGATTGAAGGCAATCCGGAACATCCAGTAAGTAAAGGCGCGAGTGATCTTTTCATGCAGGCGGAGATTCTCAGTCTTTACGATCCGGACCGTTCCAAGCGGGTGACGAATGATGGACGAATAGCAACGTGGGATGACTTTCTCACAGTGGCCACAACCGAACGTAAAAAATGGAGAGAAAACAGCGGCGCTGGATTGCGATTGCTGACGGGAAATATCACTTCACCGACGCTTCTGTCTCAAATCGAGACTCTCCTTCGAGAGTTTCCTTCTGCGAAGTGGCACACCTACGAGCCACTCGCGCCTGTCTCAGCGGCACCCCTTTATGATCTAACAAAGGCTGACGTGATTTTGGCGATAGAGGATGATTTCCTAGGGCCGGGGCCGGCTCAACTGATATACGTCCGGGACTTCAGCAGTCGGCGAAAAACGCTCGAAGGAGCGAAAAACTTTAATCGGCTCTACGTCGCAGAAAGTTCTCCGACGCTGACTGGCGCTCGCGCCGACCACCGCTTCCCGCTCTCACCGCGCCGACTAACTGAATTCGCCCAGTTAGTTATAGAGCGGAAAGGAGAGTCGGCGGCAACCGCAGCGATTATTGAAGATTTGAAGCGCCACCCAGGCCGAAGCTTAGTTCTTGCTGGTGATTCGTTGCCGCAGTCGGTTCGCGATTCCGCGCGAAATTGGAACCGGCCCCTTCAAGTGGCTGAACCGCCAGCATCGAATGGCCGGCCGCTGAGTGAACTCAAAGAGGATCTGCGCGAGGGTAGAGTCGATGCAGTTGTGATTTTGGGAGGGAATCCGGTTTATGATGCACCGGTTGATTTCGAGTTTGAAAAGGCGCTGGTGGGGGTGCCGCTGCGGATCCGGCTCGGTCTTTACGAAGATGAAACATCGGAGGTGTGCCAATGGCATATCCCTGAAGCGCATCCATTGGAAACATGGAGTGATGCGCGGGCGATCGACGGCACGACGACCATCGTGCAGCCGCTCATTGAACCATTATATGGAGGCAAATCCGCTCACGAGCTGATAGCAGCCCTGGCGGGTAATCCGGTCGTGGAGAGCTATGAAATCGTTCGCCAGTATTGGTTGTCTCGTCTCTCGAACGATGAGTTTGAGAAGCATTGGCGCAAAGCTGTGCATGACGGGATCGTTCCGATGCAGATCCCTTCATCGGCGACGCAACTTCCGTCTGCCCCGCAGGAGCACTCTTCGGATGGAGTGCTTGAAATCTCGTTTAAACCGGGTCCATCAGTTCGGGGTGGCCGCTATTCTAATAACGCCTGGCTTCAAGAGCTTCCTCAGCCGTTTACAAAAATTACCTGGGATAATGCAGCGTTAATTTCTTGGACCACCGCTCAGCGATTTCATCTCGAAAACGAAGAGATCGTGGATCTCACCTATCGCGGGAGATCAGTGCGCGCACCAGTTTGGATTTTACCGGGCCAGTCAGATGATTGCGTCACAGTTCATTTGGGATATGGACGGAGACGGGCTGGCCTGGTGGGAAATGGTGTTGGCTTTGATGCATACGGCCTGAGAACGTCAGACGCACCATGGGGGAGTGGTGGGGTGGAAATCGCTAAGACCGGCCACAAACATAAATTTGCATCCACCCAGCATCATCAAGCCACGGAGGGGCGGGATTTGGTGAGGTGCGGCACTATTGTTGAATTTCGGCAGAACCCCGAGAGGATTGCTCGCGGCGCCGAGCCCGAACCTGCGGCAAACGAAACACTTTACCCGCCCGTACCCACGAAAAGCTATGCGTGGGGAATGGCAATCGACCTCGGTGCCTGCGTCGGCTGCAACGTCTGCACGATTGCCTGTCAGGCGGAAAATAATATTCCGGTCGTTGGCAGAGAGCAGGTCGCCCGCGGGCGCGTGATGCATTGGATTCGAGTGGACAATTATTTCGAAGGCCCGGCCGCGAGCCCGCGCATACATTTCCAGCCGGTCCCGTGTATGCATTGCGAAAATGCACCGTGTGAACTGGTTTGTCCGGTGGCGGCGACGGTGCACAGTTCTGATGGTCTCAACCAGATGGTGTACAACCGCTGCATTGGCACTCGGTACTGCTCCAATAATTGTCCTTATAAGGTGCGGCGATTCAACTTTCTTGAATTCCAGCGCAATCCTTTTGAAAGTGCGCCAGTACTCAAGCTTCTGCGTAATCCAGACGTTACGATTCGGACTCGCGGGGTTATGGAGAAATGCACCTATTGCGTGCAAAGAATCCAGCGCTCGCGCATCACCGCCGAAAAAGAGAATCGCACAATTCGAGACGGGGAAAGTACTCCGGCATGCGCGCAGGCCTGTCCAGCGGAAGCGATCATTTTTGGGGATATCAATGACCCAAAAAGTCGCGTGTCGAGATACAAAGCATCGCCGCTTAATTACAGCCTTCTTGGGGAATTAAATGCGCGGCCGCGCACGACTTACCTGGCCGGGCTCCGCAACACGAATCAGGAGGTTGAAAAGCAATGAGCACCGCCACCGAGCCGCCTATTGTGGCCCCAGGGTATGACAGTGCCACAGTAACCGAGAAAATTACTGAGGTCGTCCTGAAACGACCCACAGGTTTGGGCTGGATTTGCGGGTTCGCACTGGCATTTGCGCTTCTGATGGTTCTGAACTTTGCGATTGGCTGGCTGTTAATTCGTGGCATCGGGATTTGGGGGGTCAATATTCCTGTTGGTTGGGGATTCGCGATCGTGAATTTTGTCTGGTGGATTGGAATCGGACATGCTGGCACTTTTATTTCTGCGATTCTGCTTTTGTTGCACCAGGATTGGCGCACCTCGATTAACCGGTTTGCTGAAGCAATGACGCTTTTCGCAGTCGCGTGTGCTGGACTATTTCCGCTACTTCACCTCGGACGGCCCTGGGTCTTTTTTTGGCTGCTCCCGTATCCTGATACCATGGGCCTGTGGCCGCAATGGCGCAGCCCTTTGGTCTGGGACGTCCTTGCGGTTAGTACTTACCTGACTGTTTCGTTATTGTTTTGGTATGTCGGTCTCATTCCCGATTTGGCAACGATGCGCGACCGTGCGCAACGGCGAGCGGTTCAATTGATCTACGGAGTAATGGCTTTGGGCTGGCGTGGCTCGGCCAGGCATTGGAAGCGATTCCAATGCACTTATATTCTGCTTGCGGGTTTGGCCACGCCCCTGGTCCTTTCCGTGCACAGTGTCGTCTCAGTCGATTTTGCGGTTGCAATCGTGCCGGGATGGCACTCCACCGTTTTTCCGCCCTACTTCGTTGCAGGGGCGATCTTTTCCGGCTTTGCAATGGTACTGACGCTGGTGATTCCCGTGCGAAGAATTTACGCGCTCGAAGATTTCATCACCATTAAGCACCTCGAGAATTGCGCGAAGATTATGCTCGCGACCGGTTTGATGGTTGCGCACGGCTACGGGATTGAGGCATTCATGGCCTGGTATAGCGATGACAGGTTCGACATCTACGTGACTCTGAATCGCATACTCGGGCCGTATGCTCCTGCCTGGTGGGTGCTTATCTTTTGCAACGTAATTGTGCCACAGGCGCTTTGGTTCAAAAAAATTCGGACGCGCCCGGTAGCCCTTTTCGTAATTGCCTTGCTGGTGAATGTGGGAATGTGGACGGAGCGCTACGTGATCGTGGTCACAAGCCTGCATCGCGATTTTCTGCCTTCCTCCTGGGGATTCTATAGCGCTACTCGCTGGGATTGGATGACGTTTATCGGTTCGTTTGGACTGTTCCTCTGTTTGCTCTTCCTTTTCCTGCGTCTCCTTCCAGCGCTCTCGATTACGGAAATGCGAGAATTGGTGTGGAAGCAAAAGGAGGGCGGTAAATGAAATCCAAGCTCTACGGCGTGATGGCGGAGTTCGCGCAACCTGAGGAACTTCTGCAGGCGGCAAGGAGTGCTTACGCAGAGGGATATCGCAAGATGGATGCCTATAGCCCATTCCCAATCGAGGGTGTGGCGGAGGCAATCGGTTTTAAAAAAACACGAGTTCCGATGCTTGTCCTGATCGGAGGAGTAAGCGGCGCTTTCCTCGCCTATGGAATGCAATACTACTCGGCCGTCAAAGATTACGCGTTGAATGTCGGGGGCAGGCCTTTGCATAGCTGGCCTTCCTTCGTCCCAATAACGTTCGAAATGACGATTCTCTGCGCGGCGTTTGCGGCGGTTTTTGGAATGCTCGTCATGAATGGTCTTCCGCGACCGTACCATCCGGTTTTCAATGTTCCCGAATTCAAATTGGCGAGTCAGACGCGATTCTTTCTTTGCATCAAGGTGACCGATCCCAAGGTTGTGGAACAAGCAAAGGCTTTCCTGAACTCTCTCAAGCCAATTGCAGTTCATGAGGTGGAGTTATGATCCAACTAACCAATGCCGAAGTCGTCCACACCGGCCAATTGAGACAGAGTTCCGCCGACACAGGAGTTTTGTTCAATCCAGTAGAAGTTGAATCGATGATGGAACCGCTCCCGAAGGGAGATCTGGAAATAGCCCGGCAGTTCACTGCCGGGTCGGCATTCGCGGTCGCATTCGTCCCGAAGGGACGGCTGAAAACAATATCAAAACGTGGTTGTTATGGGAGTCATTCAGTCGTCCCTTCGGGACTGAATATACCTGCCTCGGATGCACCCACCCTTGAAAGGGTGGGCTATTCTCGGTTCTCCCTCCGGGAGACGGTAACCGAGATATTTAAACTTGAGTGCGAGTATCACGCCGGGAGTCATCCTGCCGGGTGCCAGGATGGAACCCAACCTCGCGTGCGGGGACGAAACGACCGTTCCAGGGCATTTTTACCAGCTTCGATACTTGGTATCGCACCCATTTTCTTCACGATTGTCTTTGTCTGCACTGGTTGTCGGCGTGGAATGATGGATCAGGAACATCTGAAGCCGCTGGCAGAAAGTGCCTTTTTCAAAGATGGCGCCGGTTCGAGGCTGATTCCAGCGCACACCGTTCCGCGGGGGCATTTGAATGAAGATGAGCGGTTTTTTACCGGAGTTGCGGACAACCTATTGGTGGATGCACTTCCCGTTCCTTTAACTTCCGAATTGCTGACACGCGGGCGGGAGCGGTTCGACATCTATTGCGCGGTTTGCCACGGTCGCACCGGAACGGGAGAGGGAATGATCGTGTTGCGCGGATTTCCCCGACCACCGTCTTTCCATGATCCAAGGTTGCGGAGCGCGCCACTTGGGCACTTTTACGACGTGATAACGCAAGGATATGGGGTGATGTATCCCTATGCTGCGCGGATAGAACCTGCCGACCGTTGGGCCATCGTCGCTTACATTCGAGCTTTGCAACTGAGTCAAAACGCCACGCTTGCCGATCTGGCGGCCACGGATCGCGAGAAACTAAAGGCAATGAGGCCGTGAACGAAGACTTTCTCAGAGCAGTCCATTGTGTTCATCGCATCGCGCTCGGAGCGGGAGCAGGTGGGAGCCTGGCATGCATCCTCGGTGGAGTTGCCAATCAACCGCAATTTTACCATTCCTGGCTGGTTGCCTGGCTTTTCTTTACCGGAATTTCCTGCGGCTCCCTTGTAATCGTAATGTTGCAAGCGCTTACCGGCGGTCAATGGGGGGTGGCTGTGCAGCGTTTTTCCGAAGCTGCAATGCTGACGTTGCCCCTCATGACGGTTTTCTTCGTGCCGGTCTTAATCGGTATTCACGATCTTTTTCCGTGGTCCCGTGCGGATGCACTCGTCGTACATCCAAAGTGGGAACATAAGATGGGCTATTTGAATTTACCGTTTTTCGCACTTCGTGGATTTCTTTTTTTCGCGATCGTGGGGGCGCTGGCCTTTCGCATCCGGCATTGGTCGGTTCTGCAGGATAAAGAGGGAGGGATTCTGCCAGGAAAACGAATCCGTATTCTGAGTGGAGGAGGGCTCGTGGTTTACGTCCTCGCGATGAATTTCATTTCGACCGATTGGGTCATGTCATTGGCACCGGATTGGTATTCCACCGTGTTCGTCGTGATTTTCCTCGCAGGGCAGTTCCTGACTGCTCTGGCATTAATGACGCTGTTGCTCGTCGTCAGTGCCGGGCGCGCACCGTTTGCAGAATTGATTCAGGCAAAACATTTTCACGATTTGGGAAACCTGCTTCTGACGTTTGTCATTTTTTGGATTTACGTTTCGTTTTGTCAGTTTCTGATTATTTGGTCTGGAAACCTTCCAAAAGAGATTTCCTGGTATTTGCAGAGGAGCGCGAGCGGATGGAAGTTAGTTGCGCTTTTTCTGATGATCTTTCAGTTTTTGATCCCGCTCGGGCTTTTACTTTTTCGAGGAATCAAGCGCAAACCGGCGCGTTTGGCCTTGGTTTCGGTCCTGATTTTATGTGCCAATATTGTAAACGTTTATTGGCTCGTGGCACCGGCCTTTCATCCCGAGGGAGTCCATTTTCACTGGCTTGATCTGGCCACCCTTATTGCGATCGGAGGATTCTGGACCATCGTTTTTCTCCGATTTTTGAAACGGCAACCGTTGCTGCCATTGCATCCAGAGGAGGTTTTGCGACATGCGTAAACGCCTTGCAGAGGAACAGCATGAAGTGAGCGATGCGAGTTTCCGTGGCGCCGCGCTGAATGGCTTGGCATTGTCGCTCATAATCGCCGGAATCTTTATTGCATTAGCCGGATTATACCATCGCTTCGCCGCGCATAATCCAATAGCGGGAAACTCCCGTCTCACGCTCGATCAAGGCCTGGCGCCGCGTCTGCAAGTCGATGAGGCCAGGGATTTAGCGCGGCTGCGGTCGAACGAAGATGCGGTTTTGAATCAATACGGTTGGGTCGATTCAAAATCCAATAGAGTGCGAGTGCCGATTGCGCGGGCCATGGAGTTATTGGTTCAGCAAGGGTTAACTACAAACGGGATTGAGATTGGGAAAACGCGATTGGATATGCGCCAGGAAAAAGCTTCGGCTGAAAGGGGGAAGCGATGAGGTGGACAAACTTAGTGGGAAAAGCGGTGTCGGCGCTGCGCTCTGCCACCGCACTCCATATAGTCGTTTTTACGGTGAGTTGTTTGGGTTGTTCTTTTGGCGAAACTCCAGAAAACGTGTTTTCGAGGAAAGCCGGACTGGAGCGGAAATTGAACACCCAGATTCCGCTCGGTCTTACGTTCCGAGATGAAACGGGGCGGTTGATCGCACTCAAATCCTATTTCGGGTCCAAACCGGTGATTCTTGTGCTCGCATATTACGAATGCCCGAATTTATGCACGCTGGTTCTAAATGCTCTCCTCAACAGTGTTCAGGATTTGAAAGCGGATGTGGGAAAGGATTTTGAAATTGTTGTCGTTAGTTTTGACGATCGAGAAACTGCTGCTTTAGCGTCGGCTAAAAAACGGACCTACGCGACGCGATATGGACGTCCCGGAACTGAACGAGGCTGGCATTTTCTTACAGGAGATGCTCCCGTGATCGGACAACTCGCATCGAGCATTGGATTTAGTTTTGTGTTTGATCCCGCGACTCGACAATTTGCACATCCCAGCGCGATCACGGTTCTGACACCTGAAGGTAAGATTTCCCGTTACTTCGCCGGAATCGAGTATCCGCCAAAAGAGTTGCGGGTGGCTTTGATTGATGCATCGAATCATCTAAGCGGTTCGCTGACGGACGAGCTATTCCTGCTTTGTTATCATTATAACCCACTGACAGGTAAATATGGTTTGGTAGTTATGCAGGTTGTTCGTGTGGCTGGATTCGCCACTGTCGGGGCGTTGGCCTGCTTCATGACCGTGATGCTGAGGCGCGAACGGAAAAAGGAACTTGGAGGAAGTCCCTGATGGACCGCCTGCTGTCATTTTTAATTCCGGCACAGGCTTCTAATCTGGCCCCGGGGGTCGATCGGCTCTTTTATTCATTGATCGCGCTTTGCGGAGGTGTGGCGTTGCTCGTTGCGATCGTGTCTGTTTTCTTCTGTATTCGGTATCGAAGTGGTTCGAAAGTATCGCGCGCGGGTGGCAACCCAAACTCATTTCCCTGGGAGATTGCGTGGACGGTGCTGCCACTTTTTATCTTCATTGGAGTCTTCTACCGGGCGGCAAAAGTATATTTTCAAATGTCTCGCCCCCCCACGGATGCGGAGGCGGTTTACGTCGTGGCGAAACAGTGGATGTGGAAAGTCCAGCACCTGGATGGGCGCAGGGAGATCAACGAACTTCATATACCCGTGGGACGCACCGTGAAGCTGGTCATGACCTCTCAGGATGTCATTCATGATTTCTTTGTGCCCGCTTTCCGAACGAAACATGATGTGCTTCCCGGCCGATACACGACGGTGTGGTTTCGTCCGACCCAGCCGGGCCGGTATCATCTTTTTTGTTCGCAATATTGCGGGTTGGATCATGCCACCATGGGGGGGTGGGTCTACGTGATGAGTTCCGAGGAACATTCGAGATGGCTGGCCGGGGTTAATCCCCCTGAATCGCTCGCCGCTCAAGGTGAACACGCTTTTCAACAGTTCGGTTGCAGTGGCTGTCATTCGCTCAGTTCAAAAATTCCCGCGCCGGCGCTCGAAGGAATTTATGACAAGCCGGTTCCTCTGGCCGACGGAACCGTGGTCAC
>JAQGOX010000792.1 GCA_028293365.1 Verrucomicrobiales bacterium
AAATGGTGGTTGAACTTTTCGTGTCAACGGATTGACAGAATGAAAGAGTTGGGTAGCATCTGGGGTAGCAGTTAGCGAAATGGCGCGTTCGTCTATCAGTTAGGACACGGCCCTCTCAAGGCTGAAAGACGGGTGCGATTCCCGTACGCGCTACCAACCTTTATTGGCTTTTTCGATAGAGGGTGACTATTCCGACCAGATTCCGAACATTGGAGAATGGAAGATGGAGATATTGACAGTAGTACTCAATTGAGCAAGGGTTAGTAACAAGCCTCATAAAGGTGAATTGTTACCGAACACGGACACGAAATGATCGAATTTGACATGCTTAATTTCCCAAAATTCGATCTTTTGCTTGGAGCTTGCGATTATGGCGCTTGAGCAAGAATTCAAATATTATTTGAAGAATTGGGCGGAGCTTTTCAAAAACACCCGGGTAAATTCGTCGTAATACTCAACCAGAAGGTCATTGGTGTTTTCGACAACGAAATTGAAGCTATCGAAAAAACTTCGGAAACCCACCCACTGGGTACATTTTTAGTTCAGAAATGCGATCAAGGGCGAGAGAGCTATACACAAACTTTCCATTCTCGAGTGTCCGATGGGTGCTGAGCAAAGTGACAAAGACCGACCTTGGTCCGGATTTCGATGTATTAATCGGGATGGACATCATAACCCGTGGAGATTATGCAGTGACCAACAAAGATGGGAGAACCAGTTTTTCCTTTCGAGTTCCCTCGTTTGAAGTGATTGATTTTTGCAAAGCCCCCTAACAATTAGGTGATCCTTGGGCTTAAATCAAAACACCCGCGCGTTCTGATGGAGTTTGCGGCTCGCCTTCCCAATCACTGTACTTTCATTTCGCCGTTTTCCCTCCAATTGTTGCCGTCAATCATGCTCACAACATCCTGGATGCTAAAACCAGCGATTGGCTCGGTTGTTCGGTCCTTGTACCTAAAATCGAGCATTCCCCCCGAGCCCCCAAGGGGTAAATATTGACCGGAGCGCCATAGGCCGCACAATCCAGACACGCAAAAATTCACCGAAACCCTGAGACGAGCGCGACCTGACAACATAGTGATTCACGGCCAATTGACCGTCCCTTCGATCAATGCGATCTTGCGGCGGCTGCTCATCTCGCATCTCTCGGATTATGGGCAGAGGGACTACCCTTCGACTGTTTCGAAGGGTTTTTTTGTTGCGGTGGAGGCGACCCCAATCGGACCGAATTGTGCTTGATTTCCCGATTGTCCGATTGTCCCGGAAACGATAGGCTTAAACACTTTGAATCGCACCCCACTCGTTTTAGTTGTTGACGATCAAGCTCAGATTTTATTGGTGATAACAACGCTTTTGGAACGGGCGGGCTTTGCCACGATAGTCGCGATCTCCGGGAACGACGCTTTGAAGCAATTTACCAATGAGGTGGATGTGGTTTTAACAGATTGCACGCTGCCCGATCTCAATGGCGCGCAGTTAGCCGCGCGACTCCTCGAGCGTAAGCCGACCCTCTGCACGCTGTTCATGAGTGGAAGCTTAAGTACGACGTGTGGCCTCGGTATACCGATGGAAGCCGGGGTCAACTTTTTGGAAAAGCCTTTCCAGGCTGAACATCTGGTAGTGCTGGTTGAAAACGGATTTCGGAAAGTTAAGAATGCCACGAACCAGGGGCGTTAATGCCTTGAGTGGTTCCGTTCTGTGCGGGCTGCGACAGTATCAGGCGCAGACACCGTGGATTCCTGGGTCAGCCGGTTGCACATGGTAGAGAGAACTTCGCCATGTTGCCCGAAGCGGCCGGTGCCGGATAATCGGAACGGCGGCAACCAATTCTTGACGAACACAATTCATTATTTATAGAACCTTTGCAGGGAGGTAAACGGTATGGCGTGCGATCATTGCAAAACCAAGCCTGCTACAGTTCATTTAATCAAATTGAGGCCTGAAGATGTCCCGTTGCGCATTGAGCTCTGCGGCTTTTGCGCGGCCGATCTAGGCATTCCGAAGCGCGGCGTCGTTCCGGTCGATAAGCTGCTTCGCGAGTTAGCACGAACTCCGCAAGCCCTGAAAAGTGACATTCGTTTTTAATCTCGCACTCAAACCTCAGAGCCACCGAGTGCAATAGCCGGGGCGCGTTTCTCATATGGTTTACTCCGGTGATGGAGTTTGCGAGGCAAACTATTTTTCTCCGAAAGACGGCAGAAGCTTTGATTCATTTGCGCGAACCACTCGCTTCGATCACCATGATGGCGGGATGAAAGTCCAATCTGAACGAACCGGAAATACTGGGTGATCTCCAAGAGCAAGCAGAACGCTCCCATTGCGGACAGCGCAAGACGCAAGGCTTACCTCCACATCGTCCTGCCGTTATTCATCACCTCAATCATCGCTTACATGGATCGCATCAACCTGGGTTACGCCGCGTTGACGATGGATAAGGATCTCGGACTCACGCCGGAAATGTTCGGAATGGGTGCGGGCGTTTTCTTTGCCGGTTACGTCTTGTTTGAGATACCGGGAGCCCTGATCGCTGAGAGATTCAGTCCCAAATGGTGGCTGGCCCGGATCATGATAACGTGGGGGCTTGTCTCAGGTCTCATGGCCTTCATGACCACGCCATGGGAATTTTACATTCTGCGATTCCTCCTCGGAGCGGCGGAGGCCAGTTTGTATCCGGTGCTTTACGCATCCTGCATTCCACGTTGGTTCAGTCCCGAAGACCGCCCTCGGGCAATTGCGTTTTTATTAGGATCGCTCCAGATATCGAGCATCATTGGCGCACCTTTGGCTGGCTGGCTCCTTGGCGTCCCGCTACTCGGTTTCAAAGGGTGGCAAGGACTGTTTATTTTGGAAGCGATACCGGCAGTCGTTTTCGGCTTCATCCTTGTGCGATGGATGGCGGATGGACCGGCGGACGCCCGGTGGCTTACGCCCGCGGAGAAACAGTTTTTGCTGACTCGTTTCGAAAACGAAGTTGCGCTGAAAACCTCTGCGCGGCATTACACCGTTTGGCAGGCATTTCGAGAAAGAGAGGTTCTCAAACTTTGCTTAACCTATTTTCTCTGGATCACCGGCTTTTGGGGCTTTAGCTACTGGATGCCAACTGTGCTGAAAGCGGCCTCAGGATGGTCGAATCTCGCGGTGGGGTGGATGATCGTCATCCCGATGGCTCTTTCCCTTGCATTCATGCTTTGGATCGGAGACCACTCCTCGAAAACGGGCGAAAAGCGATGGCATGGAGCAGTCGGTATGTTTATCGGCGCGGCCGGATTGCTGTTCGGAACGCTGACTGCCGACCCATTTCTGGCTTTCTTTTTCATGTGCCTGGCCGCAATCGGCGTTTACGCCCCCTTCGGCGTCTGGTGGTCTTATCCTACGTCATTTCTCTCGGGGCCCGCTGCGGCAGGTGCGATTGGATTAATCAACTCATGCGGTAACATCGGGGGTTTTGTAGGTCCCTATTTGACCGGATTTCTAAAAACCCTCACCGGCAGCTATATCAGCGGCTGGCTGTACCTGGCGCTTTCGATGACCTGCTCGGGATTATTGATGCTGACTTTTAAGAGCGCGCCTCGTACCGCAAAAATCCAATCGCGCACCTAGCCCCGCATCGATTCCGGATCAAGTCCGACACTGCGGCACCAATCGGCGTATGCGAATGGCGATATTTCAGAGGGCTTGATTTCGCTGCGTCCACCCCAGAAGACATTGGTGTAGGTAACTGGAATGCCAATGGCCTTTAGATGTTCGTCAATGGCCGCCTTGTGTTGCAGAACCAACTCTTTATCGGTGCCATGAGCAACTGCCATGATATTAACATTCCGAAACTCGGGGCCGCCTTCGCGCCAATAGGCGTGCGTCAAAATGTGGAATCGCCCCACTTCACGTCCGGTTTCGATTTCGCGCCCTGCCGGAATCGCCCAATGGAACAGTGCGTTGAATCGCGTGACGCGTTCTCCATCCGCAAGCGGTTTGACGTGCTCCAAAAATGTCGAGAAACGGCCAATGACTCGCCGCTTATTTAAATCATCCGCAACTTCCAAAAAGGTTTGCAACGGGACTTTTGCTTCATCTGCACGGGGTTGCCAAATATTGCGGCATATTTCCTCCGGCTCAAACTCGCGCTTGATCGCCGTAAGAACCCGCCACTCCAGTTCGTTAAGCTGCACGACCTTAACGTCCATGACTTCAGCAGGCACCTCTGCCTTGCTGCCGATCGTCATCCCTCGTCTGCGAATATGTCCAACTCCGAGTGCAAACAGCCGGTTCGCCGGCATTAATCGAAAATGGTCCGCTCCGATTTTTCGCTGCAGAAACTCGCCATGCTTTTGCATGGAAAAACCCTGCGGAACTTTGAGTGTGGTCCAAAGTCTATAGTTGGAACCTGGCGTTGCCGGATCCGCTGAGCGAATGACCACATGTCCCGAAAAGGGATCTTGCTGATATAGATAATCGAATCCGGCCTCGAGCTTCTCAGCGGGGACCTGCCACGCTACGAGAGCGCCCGGCGCCAGATTTGTCGCCATCAAGGTTTGGCGCACCCGCCGGATCGTTCCGCTCCGAAGCATTACCTGAATACGCTCAATCACAGTTTCAAGCTCAATCCCGGACTGTTTCGAAATCTCTGCAATCGGATCGGCCTGGAATCCCTGAATCTTGTCCTCGGAAACCGCAAGAATCTGCGCGTTAACCGGATCCGTAATAGCCGCTGACACTGTCGTGACGTTCATTTAATGAATTTAGCATAGTGCCGATGCTGAGTGCATCAGAAACTCTGGAATCAATGAACTTACTGAGATTGCGGGCAAAGTGGTTTGGGAATTATTCCAGGACCAGCCACCCTTTCAGACTGGCAAATTGAGCCGTTTCGTCGTAATTTGGACGTATAATGGTAGTTTATAATGGCAAGAAAGGGCTGTTGATCC
>JAQGOX010000795.1 GCA_028293365.1 Verrucomicrobiales bacterium
ACTACATGGATAAAATTCAACCGAAGAGGGTGTCTTGAGTCGCCCTTTCACTCCTCGTCAGGCTCCATCCCACTCTTTTGTTCGAGTTAACGGCAAGATCCGTGCGCGTGAAGTACGCGTCATAGGCTCTGGTGGCCAGCAACTTGGAATCATCGCCCTCGGCGAAGCGATCAATATGGCTCGCGCGCAGGGGATAGATCTGGTCGAGATCGCGCCCAACGCCACGCCACCGGTTTGCCGTCTTGTCGATTTTGGCAAATTCCGTTACGAGCAGGCGAAGAAGGATAAAGACGCCAAAAAGCACCAACATGCCAACAAGGTGAAGGACGTGCAGTTGAGCGCCTCCATCGATCCTCACGATTTCGGGGTCAAATTGAGTCATGCTATCGACTTTCTTTGCGACGATATGAAGGTCAAGGTTGCCCTTCGTTTCCGCGGGCGCGAAATGGCCCATCAGGAATTTGGGTTCAAAGTAGTCCAGAATTTTATCAAGGATGTCGCTCTCTGGGGCCATCCTGACGCCCCCCCGAAACTAATCGGCAAAGGGCTGAACGTCATGCTTAGCCCTCACCCACGAGCCAAGCGTGCTCCCCATCCTCGTGCCGATTCCGAAGGTAACGTTCCTGAAAACGAAAATCCTCATCAGGAAGAAGAGAGCGAAGAGGATGATTCAGAGCCAACGCCACCTTCGCCGAAGAAGAACGGCAAGGTCCCTACGAGCGCGGGAGAAGAATCGAAAGATTTCGGGCAGAATCCTCTCGCCGACTTGGAGGATAGGGCTGGACATTAGTGCTGGGTTTGTATCGACCGCGATAGCGAGTCGTGTCGGGTTTGATGAGTGGAAGCGGGTCTGCTCCACTTTCCCCATTCGGGAAAGAGTGCAATACCCTGCCTTCCCGCAGGGCGTTCGACGATTATTTCAATAAGGATTGAGCGCTTTTTAGCCCTGTTTTTATCTGATCCATTTTGCATTGCTCCGGCATTTTGTCCGGCCGCCACCGGCGGAGTTTTGTTCCATGCCGAAATCGCCCCCCAGTGAAATGGTCGTATGCAACTTCGACAACAAGTTTGGGTGCGAGTGGCTTCCATTCACTCGATCGTTCCGTTGACCACCGGCTCGGTCCTCCCGGTGCCTGACCCGTAAACCCAGGCGGGCTGATTAATTGCACCAGTTTCTTTGTAAGCGCCGGCTTTTCTGCGGCTTTAATGCCTGAGCAAAATCCCACGTGATTCAAACGCCCGGCGTCATCATACAGCCCAAGTAGCAGCGAGCCCACAAGTTTTCCTTTTGCAGCGTAACGAAAGCCGCCTACCACACAATCAACGGACCGGTCAGGCTTGATCTTTTGCATCCCGGTGCGGTCACCGGAGCGATATTTGAAATCCATTCTTTTCGCAACGATCCCATCAATATCCCCTCCGGCCGTTTTGAACCATTTGCGGGCCGTCGTGACATCGGCCGTTGCCGGCGAGAGTCGTATTAAATCAGTATCCGGGAGATTTTTGCTGGCGAATTCCTCAAGCATTGCGCGTCGATCGGTGAGCTTTTGATCCAGAAGAGATTTGCCGCGGTCGTTGGCAAGCAGATCGAAAGCGATGAACGTGGCAGGATGCTGCTGGGCGAGTTTCCGCACCCGGCTCTCGGCGGGATGTATCCGCATCAACAGGTGATCAAAGGAGAGGGGCCCGTTGACCGAAACGACGATTTCGCCGTCGAGGACGAAAGTGTTCGTTTTGATCTTTTCGAATGCGGCAACTAATTCTGGAAAATAGCGGGCCAAGGGTTGCCCCGCTTTTGACTGAAGCTGGATTAACGTTCGATCGCGAAAAACAATACACCGAAAGCCATCCCATTTGGGTTCATACTGCCATTCATCCCCTTCAGGGATCTCGTCAACAGATTGCGCCTCCATGGGCTGAATGGGCATTTTTAGTTCAAGGGGCATTGTCTCGTTTTTAAAGGACCGTATTCAGATCGAACCGGCCGCCCTTCATCGTGAGAGGCTTCCAGAGATCTCCCAGTTTAGCCACGCGAGCTGGAACATTATCTATGCGAAAATCCTCCATGCGAATTCCTCGTTCGATTTCCTCCCACGTAACAGGCGTCGAAACCGTCGCTTCGGGCTTGGGGCGAACAGAATAGACCGAGGAAAGCGTGCGTCCCCACGCGTTTTGGTTATAATCAACGAGCACGTGTCCGTTGGGTCTTTTCGCGATACGATATTCGGCGGTGATTAAATCTGGATGGAGCTTTTCCAGGCTCTGCGCGAATGTTTTTGCGAAAGACCAAACCTGCTTCTGAGTGGGGCCTCGCTCGATCGGCACGTAAATATGAATCCCTTTTGATCCCGTTGTTTTGGCGTAACATGGCATCTTCATCACTTCCAGGCTTTCATGCACATGTTTGGCGGCGGCGAGAACATCAGTGAAGGTGGCTCCCGGGACAGGGTCCAGGTCGAAATGCAGATAATCCGGACGATCCACATCGTCGCAGCGTGCGTACCATTGATTCAAATCAATACAACCGAGGTTGATCACCCAAAGAAGTGAGGAGAGATCGCGGACAATCGGAAAATCGATAACACTCCCCGACGAGTGATCGATGGTACAGATATCGATCCATTCGGGACGAGGCATCGGTGCGCGCTTTTGGAAAAAGAATGGGCCCGCGGCGCCGTTTGGATATCGTTTCATGACCATCGCCCGATCCTTTAGGTGAGGTATGAGAACGTTTGAGACATCGACGTAATATTGCAACAGGTCGCGTTTTGTAATACCCAACTCAGGCCAGAATAGTTTTTCCAGGTTGGTTAATTTGACCTCGCGGCCCTCAATTGTTAGGAGGGCTGCAGGTTCATCAGGGATTTTTATCGCGTGTGGGACGAGACCTGAAAGTTTGGTCTTTTTCGCGATCGGCCTGATCCCCTTGACGGAATGAACCGTAGTCTTTGAACGCGGTCTTGTAATCGTTCCGGGCATCTAAATCCTCCTTGGGAAGACTATAGCCCAAGTCGGCAAATCCGCACCGGTCCGATTTAGGCTCCCTTTTCCTGCCAAACGATCTGACCGCAAACGATCGTTGCTACGGCCTTCCCCTTCAAACGCCATCCGTAAAAGGGGTTGTTGAATGATTTGCTCGCCGTCAGTGCGCGATCGAATGTCCATTCGCGATCTGGATCGAAGACTGTAACGTCTCCATCGGCATCAATATCGAGGGTTCCTTTTTCCA
>JAQGOX010000809.1 GCA_028293365.1 Verrucomicrobiales bacterium
ATGGGTGCCAGGGTGCGGAATTGACGAGCTATTACTTTCCAGTTGACGTTACGACGGAGTACCTCATCAAGGTTAAGCAGCACGCGTTTCTACGAGGAATCGAGATTAGCGGTACCGCAGTAGGCAATAACTTTGCCATAAAAGATAATGCCAGGCGGAATAAGCAGGTTGCAGATGTCAAAAAATGGATCGATCGGGCCGCGATTTTGGGAGCCCCGCATATTCGAGTTTTCGCCGGCACTGCGGAAGGATCGCCAATTGAAGAAGCCATGAAATATTGCATTCAGGCGATGGAAGAGGCTTGTGACTATGCGGGTAGCAAGGGCATTTTTCTCGGGATTGAGAACCACGGCGGCATTGTGGCTGAGCCCAATGATTTACTGGAAATCGTGAAAGCAGTTCGAAGCCCCTGGTTTGGAATCAACCTCGACACGGCTAATTTTCGCACCGAAAACCCATATGCGGACCTGATTCGAATCGCACCCTATGCCATAAATGTGCAAATGAAAGCGGAGATTCAGCCAAAAGGAAAGCCGGAGGAGCCCGCAGATTTCCTGCGGTTGATCGGCATATTGCGGGACGCGAACTACCAGGGATATGTGGCTCTCGAATACGAATCTGCGCCCGATCCATATGTTGCAGTTCCAGGACTGTTGAAGCGGATGAAGGAATCGTTTGCTGCTTAGCGGCGGGTTTTTTTGGTCGGTGGTTTCGCTTTTGTATCCGGACGGACTGGATTTTGAGGGGATTCAGACAGGTTTGTTTCTACGCTTCCGCCCGCCGAAACCTTCTGATAGCGTGCGACCGCAATATGCCATCGAATCCAAATCACGGACGGCTTAAGAGCCTTCGTTCAAAAATCTTGCTCTTTGCGGGGGTGCCCGTGGTGTTGATGTTGGTGTTGGTCATTGGATTTCTGACGCGGAGCGCGCTCCAGGAGGCATATCGTTCAAGCCTTTTCAAAATAGGGATCGAAACCTTTTCCACGGCAGTCCGGATTGAAACCTGGAACATGGAAATTGTGACCGTACCGAAAGTCATGGCGACTGCCCAGGAGAATGGAATGTTCGGTCATCGCAAGGAATCGATCGAATATTCGAAACATATCCTGGAAATGTACCCGCAGTTCACCGGCAGCTATTTTGGATATGAAACGAATGCGGATGGCCAGGACGCTGAGTTTATGGCGAAGGCAACTGCCGAAGAAAAGCGGTCTTGTGGCGAGACAGGGCGTTTCATTCCTTATTGGTTCAGGGACAAGCAGGATACAAATAAAATTATTCTGAACCCGTTGATCGATATGGAGACGAGTTTCTATTACCAGGGAGTTAAGAATCGGGCCATGGGCGTTTCCGACACAGAAGGTATCAAGATCCCCAATGGAATCAGCACTTTCTATAATCCCGCCTGGTTTTCGACGGATCCAAATAAGGCGAAAGTCATGGTGACGGAGCCTTACATCTATGAAGGCAAGCTGATGATCGAGCAGACCTATCCCATCACAATCAACGGGAAATTTGTGGGGATTGCAGGCTGCGATCGGGCGCTAACGCAGATCGACGAATTCGTTCAAGGCCTGAAGCCATTCAAGACGTCCGATTTCATTTTAATCAGTCGGCGAGGTCGAATTATTTCGGCGACGATGGACGCGGATTTGAAAACGCATCGCGTGGAAGAGACTCCGTTCAGCGAAGTACTCTTGAAGTTTTATAAATCGCAGACCAATGCTCCGCTGGAACTGGTGAAAGATCCGGCGTCAGGCGAAAGTTATTTTTATGGGGCCGCAAAGATTCCGACCGGCGATTGGACCCTGGTGATGCGGGTGACCAAGCGGGAGATTCTGGCTCCGGTTTGGGCTGAATTCAGTTGGGCGCTAGTGATTTCGGGGATAGGTCTGCTGGTGACTATTGGGATTTTGATCTGGCTGGCAGGATCGGTGGCAACACCGATATCGACTGCGGCGCAGGTTGCGAATCGAGTCGCGCAAGGAGACCTGACCGCGAAAGTCGATGGTTCAGCTACTGGTGAGACTGGATTATTACTTTCCGCCATCCGCATCATGATTCAAAACCTCAATGGGCTGGTTGGGCAGGTGAAGAGTTCCAGCATCCAGGTTATTTCCACGGCCACCCAGATTTCAGCGGCGGCGAAATCACAGGAATCCACGGTCAGCGAGTTCGGTTCCTCGACCAATCAAATCGCGGCCGCAGTGAACGAAATCTCTGCGACCTCACAACAGTTGGTCAAAACCATGGATGATGTTTCCACGATGGTAAGTGGAACAGCGGAACTAGCCGACTCGGGGAGAACGAGCCTGGGGGGAATGGAAACGACCATGCGGCATCTCTCCGAAGCGACGGGATCCATTTCCTCCAAGCTGGCTGTCATCAGCGAGAAGGCAAAAAATATAACGGGCGTGGTCACCACGATTACGAAGGTTGCCGATCAGACTAATTTGCTCTCCCTGAATGCGGCAATTGAAGCCGAGAAAGCAGGCGAGTACGGATTGGGCTTTTCTGTGGTGGCCCGGGAAATTCGACGATTGGCGGATCAAACCGCTGTGGCAACACTCGATATCGACCAAATGGTTAAAGAGATGCAATCCGCTGTTTCCGCCGGTGTCATGGAGATGGATAAGTTTACCGAGCAGGTGCATCGCGGCGTGGATGCCGCAGAACGCTTAAGCGGACAACTAGGCCAGATCATTGAACAAGTCCAGCAATTGACCCCTCGATTTGAATCAGTCAACCAGGGTATGAAGACTCAGTCCGATGGGGCGGGACAAATTAGTTCCGCGATGATCAATTTGACTCAGGTGGCTCGAACCACGACCTCGTCAATCAGCGAGTTCAACAAAGCTGCAAGCGGTTTGCACGAGGCCGTGCGCATGCTTCGCGAAGAAGTAGCCCGGTTCAAAGTAGCGGAATAGCGGTTATGCTCTGCCTGCTCTTGACCTTAAACGAATCGCTCTTTGCCTTTCCTTGTGCGCAGGTCGTCCGGATTGTGCCAAAGATTCAGTTACGGCCGATTCCGCATGCGCCCTCCTATATCGCGGGTTTGCTTCACTATCGAGGCGGAGCGGTGCCGGTCGTCGACCTCTGCGCCCTCACCATCGGACGTCCGGCTTCAAACCTGCTAAGCAGTCGAATCATTTTGATGAATTATAAGACGGAAAATGAGCGCGCTCAATTGCTGGGCGTTCTGGCAGAGAGCGTCATGGAAACGGTCACGCTGGACCCGGCAAAGCTTTCCCCTGCGACTGTAAGAGTCGAGGGGGTTTCGTTTCTTGGCAGTATGATCAGCACGGATAAGGGGCTGATTCAACTGATCGATCCCGAAAAATTATTCTCCGACTCCGTCAGAGAACAACTCTTTCCTGCAGCCTTATCCCCCGCGTGAAATTCATCGGACAGATACGTGAGCGTTTGCAGGCTGATACTGGATTCAGCGCGCAGTTCCTACAGGACGCGATGCTCCACCTGGCGATTCAAAAGCGTTGCGAGATTCTGTCGTTTAACAATCCCGAAAGTTATTGGAAACATTTGCAGTTGGCGGAAACAGAATGGTCCAGTCTCATTGAAGAAGTGGTGGTGAATGAAACCTGGTTTCTTCGCGACGAAAAGCCTTTCCAGTACCTGGCCGACCATGCAAAGAGAGAATGGCTTGCGCATTCGGAGAAGCGGAGCATTCTGAGCGCTCCCTGCGCTTCAGGGGAAGAGGCTTACTCGATTGCGATCACTTTATTGGAGGCTGGGTTGACGCCAGGCCGTTTTGCGATTGACGGGCTCGACATTAGTGAGCGCGCTCTGCAAATGGCACGGCGGCGAACCTATCGTGCCACCGCGTTTCGGGGTGGAACGCTTGGGGATTCGCCGTATTTCGAACGGTCGCCCGAAGGGGATTACAGGCTTCGCAACAGTTTTGACGAATGCGTGAAATTCAGAAAAGCGAATCTGCTGGATCCGATGTCTTTTCCCGAGGGCGGCAAGTTCGATGTGATCTTCTGTCGGAACCTTTTGATTTATCTCGATGACAAGGCGCGTTTCCAGCTTCTCGAAATACTTACAGGACTTTTGCAGGCGGGTGGGTTGCTTTTTGTGGGGCATGCGGACGCCGGCGCCGTAGTGGGGAGCCGCTTGCAGCCCTGTGGACCTACGGGAGCGTTTGCATTCTCAGTGCGTGCGCATGCTTCGAAACCGGCAGCATTTGCACCGCGCGGACCGCTTCGACCGATTGCCATCCGGAAACCCGAGCCAATCCCTGTAAAAACACTTCCGGGCGCCAGATCAACGGAATCAGGTCGAAGTGTTGCCGAAAAAGTAAGTGAGGAAATCACCCTGGAGCGCGCCACAGTACTTGCGGATGCGGGTAAAACGAAGGAAGCAAATGCGCTGTGCGAAGATTATCTGAAAACACACCCACTATGTCTTCGAGGAACCCACTTGCTGGCGGTGTTGCGATTGGCGGTGGGAGATCGGGATCAGGCGGAACGACTATTCAACAAGGTTGTTTATCTCGATCCTCGCCACATGGAAGCGCTGCTTCACCTTAAACGATTGGCTGAATTGCGGGGCGATCGTGCGTCTGTCGAAAGCTGGCGCCGGCGCATTGAGAATAACCAGGCGGCAATACGGCCATGAACGCGACCGAAACCCAGCGATTGCAACGCATCCGTTGCTGGAACGCCATCGGAGTCTGGGGCGATCATTCCTGTCCGGAACTTAAGGAATGGATTCATTGTCAGAATTGTCCCGTGCTCAGCAGTGCGGGTCGTTCGCTGTTCGAACAGCCTCCACCTGCCGATTACATTGAGGAGTGGGGAGAGCTGCTGGCCGCCGAGGAGAATGAGCGGGCCTTACTGAAAAACTCGATCCTCGTTTTCCGCCTTGGTGACGAATGGCTCGGTTTGCCAGCGAGCGTTTTCCAATCAATGGAAGAGCCGCGCACGATTCATCGCGTGCCACACCGTTCCAACAAAGTGTTGCTGGGGGTGGTAAACATTCGAGGTGCACTCCAGTTGTGTATTTCGCTGCGCGACCTTCTGGACATTCCTCCGAGCATGGCGGTGGCGGGTGAACGCGATTCTGTCCTCAACCCCAAGCGTCTAGCGTTCGTCGATCGCGGAGGAGATCGTTGGGCGTTTCCACTCGATGAAGCATTGGGTATCCAGCGTTATCATTCGAGCGAAGTACAGAACGCTCCGGTTACGGTCGCCAAGCAATCCGCGCCGTTTACCAAGGGAATCCTGACCATCCAGGAACGAACCGTGGGTCTGTTGGATGAGGACCTGGTCTTCTATCATCTCAAACGCAACGCACTTGGATGAGCGAGGATTTTAGCAGTTTTTCAATGATGGAGCTGTTTCGCTCCGAGGCGCAAACGCAGTTGGCTGGGCTGAACGACGGTTTACTGGCCCTGGAAAACGATCCGGAGGCTGCGAACGCTCACGCCGAGGCCCTGATGCGCGCAGCGCATTCACTAAAAGGGGCGGCGCGCATTGTGAATTTGGATCCGGCCGTTCGCATTGCCCACGCGATGGAGGACGACTTCGTCGCACTTCAGGAGGGTCGAATCAAATTGGGAGCGGCAGCTATCGATACACTGCTGCGAGCTGTTGATTTTTTGGGGAAATTGTCTCAGCTCGAGGAATTTGAATTGCCTTCATGGGCCGACCACAACCGGCCAGAGGTTGATAATCTTGTCGCTGATCTTCAGAGGATTCTTTCGGGCAGCGTGGAGGAGCCGGTTCCTTCGTCGGCCTCTCCGAAGGCACCAACGATCGAGGCTGAGGCACAGGATTTCAGCGGGGT
>JAQGOX010000848.1 GCA_028293365.1 Verrucomicrobiales bacterium
CACTCCAGGCTCAACGCGATTCAAGCAGACAAAGCAAAGTCCTCCGAGGATTTTATCCACACCCGCAATCCGCGAAAAGATTTCCTCATTTCCCAAACCATTTTGCAAGGATACTACCGCAGTCCGTTCTCCGATAAGTGGAGGAAGCAATCGTGCCAGTTCAGAATTTGCGGTATTCTTGATTGCTACCAGGACCAAATCGCAAACTCCGATTTGATCTGAAAATTGAGCAGGCCTCGGACGAACCGTAAAATCACCTTCCGCACTGCGTACCGCGATACCTCGCCGTTTTACGACCTGGTAATCCGACCGCAACAGAAAGTGTGTTTCATGTCCGTCGCGACAAAGTTTCGCGCCGTAATAGGAACCGACCGCACCGCAGCCAACCACACCGATTTTCACAACCGTAATATTCCGTCATGCGCAAAATAAAAAAGGCACTCTGACAAGTCAGAGTGCCCTCCTGAAAAAAGAATAATCAGGCTTTCGCGCCGAGTACTGCGTCTTTGCAGGCTTTGGCGACACGGAATTTCACAACCTTCTTGGCTGGGATTTTAATTTCAGCGCCAGTGGCAGGATTGCGACCGATACGCGCCTTGCGGTTCACTAAAACGAGCTTTCCGAGGCCCGGCAGAGTGAAGCTGTTTTTCGCATTTTTGTAGGCGAGTTCAGCGATGAATTCGAGGATTTCGGCAGCGGTTTTTTTGGTGACGCCACCCTTTTCCGCCACAGCGGCGGCGATTTGTGATTTGGTCAGAGCTTTTGCCATAATGTGTTTTTACTTTGGTTCCTAAGTCACGCGACTTGATCGTATTAAATCGCTTCTCGAAGTGCGCGCAAGGACAAAATCACCGTTTTTCCTAGAAAATATTGGCACTTCAGGACGCCTCGCACCGAAAAAATCGATCCGTTTCGCAAGCTTGACTTGCGGAACCTATTTCCGAACATCGATTGATGCCGGGGCTGTTTACAATTCAAAACGAATTTCGCTACACGATCGTTCGAAAGATTTTCGAAGGAGGAATGGGAATGGTGTACGAAGCCGAACAGCATGGCGCGCGCAATTTTGTAAAGCGAATTGCGATCAAAGTGATTCGCCAGCACTACGCCAGTCAGCAGGTATTTATCGAGAATTTCATTGGCGAAGCGAAGCTTGTGGCTGACCTGATTCACACGAATATCGTTCAAACCTACCACCTGGGAGAGGCGCGGGGCGTCTTCTTTATAGCGATGGAGTTGATTCGCGGCGTCAATCTCGAACAGTTCGTGGAAAAGATGGAAGAGAAAGAACGCCGTCTTCCCTGTGAGCTTGCAGTTTTTATTACCAGCCGGGTGGCACGGGGTCTCGCCTATGCCCACGCCAAAACCGACAAGGATGGGAAGCCTCTTGGCATTGTGCATCGGGACGTCAGTTTCAAAAACATCATGATCGCCTTCGAAGGCGATGTGAAACTAACAGATTTCGGCATCGCCAAAGCGCGGGGATTGTTGCAGGACAACGAAGGGGAGGTCGTGGCCGGCAAAGCCGACTACATGAGTCCTGAGCAGGCGGATTTCCAGGTCACCGACAAACGATCAGATATTTTTTCAACCGGCATCGTTCTGGCGCAGCTACTCGTCGGACATAATATTTTTAAAGGCGAAAGTCCTGAAGCGTCGCGCCAGAAGGTCTTAACCATGCCGATTCCCGATTTTCGATCGATCGACCCACGGATCGATGATCGACTGAATCAAATCCTCCAGCGCACACTTGCCCGCAAGCTGGAGGACCGTTATCCTAGTGCTGACGAGCTGCTCTATGATTTGGAGCACTTTATTTATTGCAAAGGCTATGGGCCGACAAACGAAACGCTCGGCCGGTACATCCGCGAAC
Organism: Verrucomicrobiales bacterium; assembly: GCA_028293365.1. Taxonomy (GTDB): domain Bacteria; phylum Verrucomicrobiota; class Verrucomicrobiia; order Limisphaerales; family SXQI01; genus JAQGOX01. The sequence continues at coordinate 1,874 of JAQGOX010000848.1, forward strand.
TTTTCGGCCAGCTTACCGCGGAAGCGATCAGTGCGGCAAAGGGACACACGCTGGTGATCGAGCGAGCGGATAAGCCGGGAGTGGTCACCGGGATTGATTAATGAAAAAAGGCACCTCTGGAAAAACAGTTACATTGGGATTGTTGCAGACCCATGCTTCACCAGATCCGAGCGACAATTTAAAGCGGACTTTGGCACTGACGGAAAAAGCCGCCAGGGGAGGGGCGCAAATTATCTGCACGCAGGAACTCTTTCGGTCGCAATACTTTTGCCAGAATGAAGACCACGAAAATTTCAAACTGGCCGAATCAATTCCCGGCCCCAGCACGGAAGCTTTTCAGAAAATCGCCAAAAAACATAAAGCCGTAATCATCGCCTCTCTTTTCGAAAAACGCGCCTCAGGCGTTTACCATAACACGGCGGCGGTAATCGATGCGGATGGGTCCCTGCTGGGGATTTATCGTAAAATGCATATTCCGGATGATCCGCTTTTTTACGAGAAGTTTTACTTCACGCCCGGCGATCTGGGATTTAAAGCGTGGCAAACCCGGTATGGAAAGATCGGAACTCTGATCTGCTGGGATCAATGGTATCCGGAAGGCGCGCGGCTAACGGCGATGCGAGGCGCCGAGATACTTTTTTACCCCACGGCAATTGGCTGGCATCCAGAGGAAAAGGCGGAGTACGGCGAGAATCAGCACATGGCGTGGGAAACGATTCAGCGAAGCCATGCAGTCGCCAACGGCTGTTACGTTGCGGCCGTCAATCGAATCGGCTTGGAGCAACCGATCGGCGGCCCGGGGATTGAATTTTGGGGCCAAAGCTTTGTGGCCGGGACCTCGGGGCAGATTTTGGTGAAAGCCTCGACCAATAAAGAGGAAATCGTGATTGTGCCTGTGGATTTGCAAAAGGTCGATACGACCCGAACACATTGGCCGTTCCTACGTGACCGGCGCATAGATGCTTATGGGGATTTGACGAAGCGCCTGATCGATTGAAATGCGCAAAACCAAATGTGCAACCAAACGCACACTTGCGTTCGTCGAAGAAACGTTTAAAAATGGTATCATTCAATGGATTGTATGAATTGCTCGAATCGGTCACGCATTTTTTCAAGGCGTGACGGCTTTACCCTAATTGAACTTCTCGTTGTAATCGCGATTATCGCGATCCTCGCGGGAATGTTATTGCCGGCTCTCAGCAGAGCAAAAAGCAAGGCAAAAGGCATAAGCTGTCTAAATAACATCAAGCAATTAACGTTGTGCACGCATTTGTACGCGTCCGACAACGATGATAAAGTAGTCCCGAATTTACTTGGCGATACAAACGCATGGATTGGGGGAAACGTCTCTGCTTTGCCGGGAGCGACGAATGTCCTTGATATTAAAAGAGGCCGCCTCTGGCCTTACAATCAAACGCTGGATATTTACCGCTGTCCGGCGGATCAGATTCCCGTTCAAGGCAAGCCAGTTCAGCGGGTGAGAAGTTATTCTCTAAACGGAATGATGGGGCTCAATACGGCAGGTATCGACGTCCATATTGGGATAAAGGAAAATATCCGCTTCTCGGATGTGAAGGATCCAAATCCATCCGCAGCTAACATGTTTGTAGATGAACAATCTGGATCAACCCCGGATACAGACAGTATTGATGATGGATATTTTGCTGTCGATCTTACGGTGAAAGACTGGCGAAATCCTCCTGCGAGTCGACACGGAAATGCAGGACAGGTTTCTTTCTCTGATGGTCATGCTGAAATCTGGCGGTGGCTGGAACCGACGACAAGTAAATTGCAGGGACTCAATAAACTCCCCCACGCGCCGTACGACAGAGATCTCCGCAAATTGCGCGAGGCAACCTATCCGGTTGGTAAACTGGGAACATTCTAGCCGATTCTCGAACTTGTAAACCCGCAGATGGGCCCTTATTCTGACCGCATGCTTTTGCGGCAGATTTTTCTGGCTCTTGGAACAGCGGCCTCTGTCGCCGCTGTCGATACTCTTCAGCTCAAGGATCAAGCGTCGATCTCGGGAAAAATCCTGACGGAGAAGCGCGATCAGGTTGCGATCGATGTCGGTTATACGGTGCTGGTAGTGCCGAGAAACCAAATAACCAGAATTGTTACGGATGAAGAGGCTCAAAAGGCCTTGCAATCGGCACAAAAAAGCAAAACTGCTCCACCCGCTGGTTCCAGCCCCCCTCCAACCAAGCCAGCGACGACCGCAAAATTCTTCCAATCACCTGCGGGGCCAACCCAGGAACTTACCGTCCGCGAACTGGTGGAACATTTGGGCGAAAGCGTGGTGCAGGTACGCACTCCAGGCGGGCTCGGCTCAGGTTTTATCATTCATGAAGATGGCTACCTGATCACGAATTTCCACGTCATTGAGGGTGAAACCCAGATTTCCGTGGAAGTTTACCAGCAGATGAAAGGGCAGTTGGACCGGCACAGCTACCGACAGGTGCGCATCATCGCAATGAACAAATATGCGGATCTGGCCCTCTTGAAAATCGAGGATAAGGACGCGCCGAAATTCGCCCGGGTGGTGCTGGGCGATTCGGAAACTCTGGATGTAGGCGAGCGCGTGTTTGCGATTGGGAGCCCACTGGGACTGGAACGAACCGTCACGGAAGGAATCATCAGCACCAAGAGTCGAGAGATGCAGGGGGATCTTTATCTCCAAACCACCGCGCAAATTAACCCGGGAAACAGTGGCGGCCCTCTTTTCAATTTACGCGGTGAGGTTATCGGCGTCACGAACATGAAGATCACCTTCGGAGAAGGATTAGGTTTTGCAATTCCCATTGAGATCGTTAAGTTTTTTCTCAATCACCGGGACGCCTACGCATACGACAACGATAACCCGAGCAATCCGTACCGTTATTTGGAACCTCCGAGTCGTGTGAAAAAAAGCGTGACCACCGGCCAACCGCCCAAATCCTAATTGAAAAGCGTTATGAATCGCCGCCAATTTATCCAAACCACTGCTGCCACCGTTGCCGCGTCTGCATTGACATCACGCGCTGCTGACATTCTCGATCAGAAAAAACGGGTAGGCCTGATCGGCACTGGATGGTATGGAAAGGCGGACTTACTGCGCCTAATTCAGGTCGCACCGGTCGAAGTAATCTCCCTGTGCGATGTGGACAAGCGCATGCTGGAAGAGGCAGCCGAAATTGTTTCCACACGACAAATTTCAAAGAAAAAACCGCGCACCTATCATGATTATCGCGAGATGCTCAAGGAGAAGGATCTCGACATCGTCCTCATCGCTACTCCCGATCATTGGCACGCGTTGCCGATGATAGCCGCTTGCGAGGCAGGAATGGATATGTACTGCCAGAAGCCGATCAGCGTGGATATCGCCGAAGGTCAGGCGATGCTGGCCGCTGCCCGCAAACACAAGAGGGTCGTTCAAATCGGAACGCAACGCCGCAGCACTCCCCATCTGATCGAAGCACGTAATCAGATCGTTAAAGAAGGAAAGCTCGGGAAGGTCGGGATGGTCGAAATCTATTGCTACTATCACATGAGGGCTAACGAAAACCCTCCCGATACCGCCCCTCCCGACTATCTCGATTATGAGATGTGGACCGGCCCAGCGCCGATGCGTCCATACAATAAACTTTGCCACCCGCGGAGTTGGCGGGCATTTATGGAATATGGAAACGGAATTATTGGGGACATGTGCGTGCATATGCTTGATATGACCCGGTGGA
>JAQGOX010000850.1 GCA_028293365.1 Verrucomicrobiales bacterium
TTTTAGCCGACACTTCGCCCGAAGCATTCGAAAAGGTCGTCGATCGATTACTCGCCTCGACGCATTTCGGTGAGCGTTGGGGAAGACACTGGTTGGATCTCGTCCGCTATGCCGAAACGATGGGACACGAATTCGACTATCAGATTCCGTTCGCGTGGCGTTATCGCGATTACGTGATCCGCGCCTTCAACGCTGACCTGCCCTACAAACAATTTATGGCAGAGCATATCGCCGGCGATTTGATTTCTCCGCCACGCACCGATCCGGCAACCGGAAATAATGAGTCGATTCTGGGCACTTGTTTTTTCTGGTTCGCACAACAATCGCATTCCCCGGTGGATATCAAAGCAGCCCAGGCTGTCCTGATAGAAAATCAAATCGACGTGCTCAGCAAAACGTTTCTGAGCATGACCGTTGCCTGCGCCCGCTGCCACGATCATAAATTCGATGCCATTTCCTCCAAAGACTATTACGCACTCTATGGAGTGCTCGAAAGTTCCCGATTTACCTTCGCTCCAATCAATCCTCCCGCGCAGTTCCTCCAGCCCATGGAAAAACTGATTTCCATAAAGGACGCGCTGAAAGAAGAACTGGCCCTGGCGTGGACCGATCAGGCCTTGATTCTGACGAATGTTTCTTTCACGCCAAAAATAGTTAAGACTGATTCAGATAATGAAAAGGAGGAGGTCTTTGCAGATTTGACGACCGGGTCGTCAGACGCCTGGTTTCCGACAGGTCCAGCTTTTCGGAAATTAGCACACGATGAACTGCTGATAACCGGCGACTCAAATAGGCCCGTGCGATTGGTCGGTCATAGCGAACTGCGAAGTGATGCTGATTCTAAAAAACTGCAAGGTGCCTATCGCTCTCCAACATTCACTATTGACCGGGATTTCATTCACGTTCGGGCGGGGGGTGACAATAGTCGCATTAACATCGTCATCGATAATTTCAATCTGATCCGCTCCCCCATTTACGGTGGTTTGAAAGCAGGCATGAGCTCGACGACTCCAAAATGGTACCATTTTGATGTGAAAAACTGGGTGGGACATCGCGCCTGCGTTGAACTGGAAGATTTCGCTCTCCCTGACCCTGGCGACGAGCGTGGCTATGGTCCTGTTGGATATCTCTTTGCGGAGAAAGTCATTTTTTCGAATCAAAAGGAAATCCCGGACTCCAAAGCGGCTGCAGCCTGTGGTCCCGATTCCGAGTCGGTCCAGGTTTCTCGGATTGAGCTCAGCGAAACCATCGAACGCTGGAAAAACCACTCCTCCACCGAGCGCGATACAGAATTATTATCCGCGCTGCTGGATGCCGGAACTCTTAAGCTACCGAAAACCGAGAGGTTTGAAAAACTCCTGGCCGGGTACAGTGCCACCGAAAAAACAATTCCAGAGCCGGCGTTGGCTCCCGTCATGGCTGAGGGAAACGGATTCGACGAAAACCTATTCATCCGTGGAAATCCCAAATCGCTCGGCGATAAAGTACCGCGTCGCTTTTTGGAAGCGTGCACCGCAACTCATCTCTCTCCTTTTAAAAATGGGAGCGGGCGAAAGGAGCTTGCCGTGGCACTGACTGACCCTGCCAATCCGATGCCGTCCCGTGCGGCCGTCAATTGGACCTGGCATCACCTTTTCGGCCGAGGCTTGGTCGCGACCGTTGACAACTTTGGTGTGCTCGGCGAGCGGCCTACGCATCCCGAGTTGCTCGATTCGCTGGCGTTGAAATTTCAGGACCAGGGCGGGTCCTTTAAACATCTGATCCGCGACATGATGCTCAGTGCGAGCTATCAGATGTCGAGCGACGCAACCGATTCAACGGCAGAAGAGAAAGACCCGGGCAATTTGCTTCTACACCGGGCCCGGGTGCGACGCCTGGAGGCAGAACCCATACGCGACAGTATGCTCGCCATTTCGGGCTCCTTAAATCCGGCTCAGTTTGGCCCCCCGGTTCCGGTTCACCTGACAGCTTTTATGGATGGGAGAGGGCGGCCCTCCAGCAGTGGTCCTCTCGATGGCACTGGACGCAGAACAATCTATCTAGAAGTCAGGCGTAACTTCCTGGACCCAATGATGCTCGCTTTTGACTATCCAATTCCCGCGACCACGATCGGCCGCCGCACTGAATCCAATGTCCCGGCACAGGCTTTGACCCTGCTGAACGATCCATTCATCGTGGGCCAGGCTGAGAATTGGGCGAAAGCATCCCTCAAAGCACATCCAGACTTGAAGCCAGAAGAAAGAGTGAATGAACTCTACCTGACTGCATTCTCCCGCCCTCCCGATGCGAACGAGCGCCAGGAGGCTTTGGAGTTTCTCAAACAACAGGAACTTCTAAATGGACCAGCCGCAGGCACAGAAAAGAGTTGGGCCGACCTTTGCCATGTCCTTTTTAATGTGAAGGAGTTTATTTTCCTCAAGTAGCTATGCACCACTGCAACCGGTTCATCCAAACTCCACTCACCCGGCGGGAAATGCTCTCTACGTGCGCCAACGGTTTTGGCCTGGTTGCCCTGGCTGCCCTCTTTGGCAACAATATAGAATCACTGGAAGGAGCCACCGGGACGAGCCTCATTCAAAAACCGCACTACCCGCCTAAAGCTCGAAACGTCATTTTCCTCTATATGGATGGTGGACCATCGCAAATGGATACGTTCGATCCGAAGCCGCTCCTCACGAAAGAACATGGGCAGCCATTTAAAATGAAAATGGAGCCAACCCAATTCGATAACAATGGAAGCACCTTTAAATCACCGTGGTCCTTCAAAAATTACGGCCAATGCGGCATGCCCATCAGCGAGCTTTTCCCACACATCGCAGCGTTCGCGGATGATCTTTGCGTGGTGCGCTCGATGGTGTCGGAATTCTCCGAACACACCGCCGCAAACTACTTTCTCCACACCGGACTCGGCATGTCAGGAAGACCGAGCATGGGCGCGTGGGCAACGTATGGACTTGGAACTGAGAACCAGAGCCTGCCCGGCTTCGTAGTTTTGAATGGCGGTCTAACGCCGCCCGGCGGCCTCGACAACTTCAGCAATGGCTTCCTTCCTGCGACCTATCAAGGTTCGGTTTTTCGAGCGGGCGCCAACCCGGTTGCAGACCTTGAACCGATGGAAAAATCTCCAGACCTGCAAAAGAACAAACTCGACCTGTTGCGAAAGCTCGATTCCGGTTGCGCCAATCGATTCGCCCACTCCGATAAAATCGAATCGGCCATTGCGAACTACGAACTCGCGTTCCGCATGCAGGCCGCGGTTCCGGAACTCATAGAAATCAAAAAAGAATCCGAAGCGACACGAAAACTTTACGGTCTCGATTCCGATTACGAGCCGACTCGCATCTTTGCCGCCGAATGCCTGATCGCGCGACGCCTTGTCGAACGCGGCGTCCGTTTTGTCGAATTAACCTGCCCGCGCGTTCCCAATGGAGCTGACCGCTGGGATCAACACTCGAGCCTCAAAACTGGCCATGAAGGAAACTCGCGCGCCGTGGATCAACCCATCGCCGCTCTACTGCACGATTTGAAAGCTGGCGGATTGCTCGATCACACCCTCGTCGTCTGGGCCGGAGAATTCGGACGCACCCCGTTTGCGCAAGGTTCGGACGGACGCGATCACAACCCCTTTGGATTTTCGATTTGGATGGCCGGTGGTGGGACCAAAGGTGGAATGATTTACGGCGCAACCGACGAATACGGCTACAAAGTCGTTGAAAACAAAGTCACAATTCACGATCTGCACGCCACGATGCTCCACCTCCTCGGCATCGACCATAAACGGCTGACCATCCGTTTCGGAGGCCGCGACATGCGGCTCACCGACGTCCACGGCGAGATCGTCCACGAGTTACTTGCTTAAAATAATCAAAAAAAATGCCTGACGCACCCCGCGCCAGGCATTTCACTATATTTAGTTGTTAGTTGGGGATCAGGGCTTGTTCGCTTCAACGAAGGCTAGTGCCTTCTCGATATGCTCGGTTGGGTCTTTCAGATCGTTGTCAGTCTCGATAGCGAGAATACCATCATAGTGAGTCTCTTTGAGGACTTTAAAGAGTTCCTTCAAATTCGCATCCCCTTCCCCGATAAAAACATCTTTTGCTCTGTCCCCAGTCGGAGTGCTGGTAACTTTTTTGTCTTTCAGATGAATGTCATACACCCGACCGTTGAATTCGCGGTAGATCTTTGCTGGATCGAAGCGGGCGCTGGCAGTCCAACCTACATCCAGGCATGATCCAATCCGTTTATCGCGGTATTTGATGAGGTTTTTTAGAGTGTTCGGATTTCCGTAGGTGCTCGTGATGCCGTGGTTATGCACCGCAACCTTGATATCGTATTCCTTCACCAACTCTTCGATATTATCAAAAATCTTAAAATCGCCGGGCTCGATCACGATCAATTTGATTCCCATGAACTTGGCGAATTCGAACATCTTGCGATTATCCTCCTTGTCCAGTGACGTGCCCGCGACGCCGAAGCTATAGGCAACCAAGCCATTCTTATCCAGGATTTCCTTTTTGCGCCTGGTTTCCTCCATTGGCGCTTTTGGATCCATATGATTTGCGATCAACTCGAGATACTTGATCTTGTGCTTTACACAAAAATCAACCACTTGATCGAAATTAAGGTTTCGCAGAGTCCACGTTTGAACTCCAATTTTAAGTTCGTAATCATCCGCGGCAACCGTCCGAATCGGAGCGATTGAAAGAAGGCCGCAGATTACAGCTAAAGAGGCCAGGAATCGTTTCATATTTGTCAGGTGAACCCGTTTATTGAAGCGCATCGAACAATACCGTCAATGCAAAACAACTTTTCGACCCATCGGTAGCTCTGCGATCAACCTTTGAAAAGAAACTCGGCTCGTGTATGCTCCCAATCGTGAAGACCATGAAATTACTTGCACTGGCTCTGCTCGCGATGGTTTGGACCGGAATGGCCCAGCCTCTTGCGCCTCCCGAAAAAACCGCAAACCCCAAGGCTCCAGCCCCGATTTCCAAAGTCCCGGAAGGCGCGGAAGTGATTACCCTGGGCGCCGGATGTTTTTGGTGTACTGAAGCAATTTTCCAACAAATCCCAGGCGTTCTCTCCGTTACCTCCGGTTTCATGGGGGGAACCGTCAAAAATCCGACCTACGAACAGGTCTGCAACACCGAAACTGGGCATGCCGAAGTAGCGCGGATCGTTTACGACCCCAAAAAAACCTCTCTCGAAAAAATCCTCACCACCTTTTGGCACGCGCACGATCCGACCACCCTCAACCAGCAGGGTGCCGATCACGGTACACAATACCGCTCAGCCATTTTCTACCAAAATGACGCCCAAAAAACCATCGCCGAAAAATCACTGGCCAACGCTTCGAAAGAATTCAGCAAACCCATCGTCACTGAAATCAGCAAGGCAACCGAGTTCTATCCTGCCGAGAATTATCATCAGGATTACTATCGCCTGAACAAAAATCGGAACCCCTATTGCCGCGCCATCATTACCCCCAAACTCAAAAAGCTCGGACTAAAAGAATAACTGTTATAACTGTTGTCTCATTTCTGATAGACCTGTGTGGCCGTTTTGAGAAACAAGTCGCGCGCCGCCCACTGGCCGCCGCTGGTGCATTGAATCATGAAAATCGCGATCATTCCCGTTTTCGGATTGACCGACAAATCGGTTCCATAAGCGCCATCGTGACCAAACATCCCGTTGCGAAGATGGTAGCCCAAACTGTAATTGACCTTGGTCGCGCCGGTTTGCTCTTTCCGTAACTGGCCCATCGCCGCAGGCGTCAAGTAGCGCTTCCCGTCCAATTCGCCGTCGTTCGCGAGCATGAGTCCATACCGCATGATGTCGTGCGTGGTGGAGAACAACCCGCCCGCGGCTTCCGGAAAACGGTGCACGCGATCACTGTACGGCTTGGTGAGAAAACCGATCCCACCTCGGGCATAGCCGCTTTTTTCTTTGTTCGGCCCGTACGCGCCAGCCAGGCGGGCAATTTGCGCGTCATTGGGCCAAAACGTGGTTTCGGTCATTCCAAGTGGATCGAAGAATCGCTTTTGCAGAAACTCTTCGTAAGGCATGCCACTAACGATTTCAACGATGCGCGCGGCAATGTTAATGCCCTGATTGCCATAGGCGTACTTGTCGCCGGGCTGCCATTGAAGAGGGCCGGTCACGGAACTGAGCCCACGCGCTTTCAGCGGGGTGCTGTCCGCGCCGGTCACTTGTTGAAGCTCGGACATACCGGTGAGACCGCTGGTGTGACTCAATACATGCCGGACCGTAACGGGGCGAACCAACGGTTTAAGCAGCACATGAGTCGGGTCTTTTTCTTCCACTACCAACCATTTCTCCAACTGCGGAATAAACCGGGTAACAGGATCGTCCAGGCTTACTTTGCCTTCATCCGCCAACATCATGATCGAGGCGCCGGCGAACATTTTGGTCATCGAAGCAATCCAAAACACATTATCTTCGCTCATCGGCTTTTTCGCCTCGACATCTGCATAACCGAGGAGGTTTTTGTAATGAACCCTACCGGTCTTGTCGGCGATAATCCCAATCACGCCTGCCAGTTTGTAGCTGTCCAGGTACGGCTGCAAAGCCGCCGACACCTCGGGACTGGCGGAGATCTCTTCCGCAGCCGCAAGATCTGGCGTGGCGGCTAACACCACCGTCACAAGCGAGAGCAATAGCGCACAGAATAGGTGCTTCTTCATGATATTATTCTTAAAAAGATTTAGGATTGATTGTAGTAAAGCAGGCTGTGACGAACGAATGGATCGGTTTTTTGACGCTGTCGGACATTCATGCGGCAATCATGCCAGAAGGGCTGGCACTATCTTTGCATCAGTGACATCGGGGTCGGTGAGACTCGATGGGCGGCCTTCGTGCGGGAAGGTGAGAGCACGATGGTCGAGGCCGAGGGTGTGGAGAAGTGTCGCGTGGAAATCGTGGACATTCACCACGTCGGACACGGATTTATAGCCGAAGTCATCGGTGGCGCCGTGGACGTAGCCTGACTTGAAACCACCTCCCGCCACCCACAGCGAAAAGGCATGGCGATTGTGATCGCGGCCGTCTTTGCCCTGGGAAATAGGCAAACGACCGAACTCGCCGGTCCAGAGGACAACGGTGGAGTCGAGCAAACCACGGGATTTGAGATCGCGGACGAGGGCGGCGCTCGGCTGGTCGGTTTTGGCGCAAAGACCCTTTAATCGTTCGGCATTTTTGTCGTGGGTATCCCATGGCTGGCCATTGAGAAAGAGCTGCACGAAACGAACGCCGCGCTCGACGAGGCGGCGGGCGACGAGGCAGCGTCGTCCGTATTCTTCGGTGACTGGATTGTCCAGGCCATAAAGCTTTTTCGTTGCGGCAGATTCGCTGGAGAGATCGAGGGCTTCCGGGACGGCGGTTTGCATGCGGGCCGCGGTTTCAAAATTGCTGATCCGGGCGGTGAGTTCGGTGTTCTCTGGAAAAAGCGCGGCGTGGCGCTGGTTGATGTGCTTGATGAATTCGAGCTGGTTTGCGCGGGCTCGCGCGGGGATTTTCCCGGGAGTTTTTAGATTGAAGACAGGCGAATCACCGCTGCGGAACGGCGTGCCCTGGTAAACCGCGGGGAGAAAACCTGAGGACCAATTTCGCTCGCCATCCACGGGCAAACCGCCCGGATCGGAAAGGACTACGTAGGCTGGGAGATTCTCATTCATGGATCCCAAGCCATAGAGCACCCACGAGCCCATCGTCGGAAGTCCGGCAAGGAACCGTCCCGTATGAATGATACGGAGAGCAGACTCGTGATCGACCGATTCGGTATTCATCGAGCGAATCAGTGTGATGTCGTCGGCGATGGAGCCGGTGTGTGGCAGAAGCTCCGAGAGTTCCATTCCGCATTGGCCGTGCCTCCCAAACTTATAAGGAGCCTCGAGAACATTACCGGCCTGCTTATCAAAGTGCACTTCGAGATTGCCGCCCGGATAGGGTTTGCCGGCCCACTTGTTCAACTCGGGCTTTTGATCAAACAAATCCATCTGGCTCGGACCACCGTGCTGGAACAAGCTGATGATTGCTTTTGCTTTCCCTCGCGGTTTCTCCGTGGCGGATACAAGCGAAGGCCCCAGCAGGTGCGCGAGTGCGATGCCCCCGAGGCTGCCGGCGGAGCGGCTCAGAAATGCGCGGCGGGTCATTTGAAACGGGTTCATTGTAAATAGAGAAAATGGTTTGCCGCGAAGAGCGATTGGCAGAAATCGGCCCAGGCATACTTATCCGCATCCGGTTTATCGGCGTAAGCGGCGCGCTGATCGGTGAGGAATTGGGCCGCGATATTTCGGTCGGCCGGCTCCGGGTGTTTTCCGCTGATCAGTAGAAAGGCGCGATCGATGCGTTTAGCGTCATCGGCGCCGCACTCGCGTTTGAGACGGGCTGCGAAATCTTCGGCGCGTTTCAAGGCAAACTCGGAGTTCAACAGACTTAGCGATTGTAAAGGCATGGTGGTCTGGGCACGCCGAGTGCAATTGAAAACGATCGAAGGCGCATCAAAGTTTGCCAGAAACGTAGGTACCTGGGTGCGTCGATGTTGCAGGAAAATAGAGCGCGCGAAAGCTTCTGGCTTGGATTCGTCCACCGTTATTTCCCCTTCAGGCGTGCGCGTGGTTGGAACATAAGGACCGTTGGTTTTCGACTGCAGAACTCCGGAAGCAGCGAGCATTGCATCGCGGATCGATTCCGCGTCGAGCCGTTGTAATGGAAACCGCCAAAGCAAACGATTGGACAGGTCGCGAGCCATACCCTCCGTAGTGGGCAAACTGCGTTGCCGAAAAGTTCCAGACATGAGAATTGTTTTTAGCAGCGGCTTTTGTTTCCAATCCCCGCGCACGAATTCTGAAGCGACCCATTCGAGAAGCTCTGGATGTGCCGGTTTTGCGCCGCTAAGCCCAAGATTTTCCGGAGTGCTGACAAGGCCGGTGCCAAAACAATTTTGCCAGATGCGATTGACGGTGACCCTCGCAAGCAACCCGGACTGCGGCGAATTTGTTTCCGTAATCCAACGAGCCCATGCAAGGCGCCGGCCGCTGGTGGTCAGGCCTGGCTCGACTTTTAGAGTTTCGCGATCCGGTTTGAAAAAGACCGGAAATGCCGGCTCGACAATTGCACCCGGTGTTTTGTGGTTGCCGCGCTTGAGCAAATGCACTTCCGGCGGGATCGGATCGGAATCGCTCATCCAGGCGATGCGACCGGGTTTGGGAGTGCGTTTCGCTGTAATTGCCTTGCTCGCATCCTCGAACGACTTCCTCTTCGTGGCAAAGTTTGTTTGAAACGCTTCGTTAGATTTTAGCCATTGAGGATCGGCACTGTTGGAAGACTCAATTAAAACGTTATCGACGATGAAGCTGCGGCCGCAGCAATACTCGAAGCCAAAACCGCCATCCGGAAGATCCGCGCCTTTCAGTTCGATGGCCTTTCCTTCGACCGCACCATCGACCACATGTTCCAAAACAAACTTGTCTTCTCCGGTTCGGGTCACGCGAACGCCGAAATTTTGGCCCGGTTTGTAGTGCGCGGTGAATTCGCCAATGCTTTTAGCACTGGGGCCGGGATATTCGATTTGGACGGACGTAGCCCCGGCCGGGTTGCCGTCTAGCAGAATGTTACCGCCGGAAACCTGGCTGGAATGGTCGAAATCGTGGAGTGCTATGAAATAAGCCACTCGCTCCGCGTCTTTGCCTTTATCTTCCAGCTTTCTCTTGACCAGGTCGAAACTGGCTTGAATCCACTCTCCGGTCGCGGCTGGTTTCCAATGGAACGATTGGGTCGTGGATATCCAACGATCGCCGCTGCCACCGCCTTCCACGATTTGCAACTGGCCGTTTTTTATCACGGCGCCGGGCGCTTGTGTTGAATCGAGATTGACAGGAGGGGTCCCACCCGGGGTGTTATCCCCAGGTGCAACATTGGACCACCTTCCTTGCAACGAAGTGCCGTCGAACTTGTCCGCAAATAAGATCTTCCCGGCTGGCCGATTCATGACCACCCATGCGGCAAAGTCCCGTTTCAGTTCAGTTTGTAGGTCGTCCAGTTTTTTGTCGGCGCTGCTCCACGACTCCAATTCGCCGGGAAGATTCGCCTGAACAATGCGGTCCTGCGGTTTCGTCCATTTTTCGATGTTAAAAGCCGGATACAAAAACGACTGAAACGCATAGTAATCCTTCTGGGTAATTGGTTCGAACTTATGATCGTGACATTTCGCGCATTGAACCGTCATTCCCAGAAGACTGGAACCGATAATCTGCATTTCCGATTCGAGGGCGTAGTAACGATCGGTGCGGACCTCGTCGGGATTGCCGTCACTTTCGCCGGAACCATCCTGACCGTTCCGAAGGAAATGAGTCGCTTCGAGAAGTTCGATGATTTCGGGAGTCGCAGATTGACCCGGCTTCCAGCCGGATAATTCGTCGCCAGCCAATTGTTCGCGAACGAACTGGTCGAATGGTTTATCACGGTTAAATGAGCGAATCACATAATCGCGATAGCGCCAGGCGAGCGGTCGATCAGTATCTGCATTAAAATAACCGTTGGAATCAGCGTAACCAGCGGCATCGAGCCAGATTTTCGCCCAGCGCTCGCCGTAGTGTGGCGACGCGAGGAAACGATCCACCATGCGCTCATAGGCACCCGCTTTCCGATCGGACACAAACAGGTCAATCTCCTCTATGGTTGGTGGCAGGCCCGTCAAAACAAACGCAACCCGTCGAATCAGGGTTGGACGGTCTGCTTCAGGAGAGAGGCTCAGGTGGGCAACCTTTAAATCGTGGGCGACAAAACGATCCAAAGTAGATTTCGCTTTTTCCGCCGGAATAAGAGGGGTTTTTAGCGGCTGGAACGACCAATGAGTCGCCGCAGCCTTTTGGTGGTCCACCGCAATCGCCGTCGTGCGCCCCAAAAGACCGAGCCCAAAAATAATCAGAGCAAGTTGCATCCGGCGTAAACTGACAACGGCGTCCATTTGAGGATTTCCTGACAGTAATGGACGACGGCGGATGGAACAAGCTTCAGTGAAAGTCTTTTCTGGACACTAATCTCTCTCGTTGACCCTGGAAGCGTCACGACGGCAGTCCGGCCTGTCACCACCTGCCCTGGGCGTCACTTCAGACACCATCCACAAACTCTATGAGTACCTTAGTCGCGGGATCACCCTCGACGCCGAGGTTATTGTTGAGTTTGTCGTGATTCGTTTCCTTCGCTCCAAAGACTGTCGCCTTCACTCCCGCATCTTTCAGCACAGCGCCGAGACGAAATGCCTGGGCGCTGGTGTCCGGATGATCGGCAACATGCAGAATCAGGAAAGGCGGGATGCCTTTGCCCTTCGCCACATGCGTCACAGCGGAGTAGTCGCGATGTTTTTCCACCGTGTTGCCAAACTTTTCGCGATGCCCGAACCGCGCCTGCGGCTGGCCATGCACGCGGCGGCGCGTTTCTGCCGTTTCAATTATGGCAGGCACATCATAGGTATCGCCATCGACCGGCACACAGCCAATGACATCGGTGAATGCAATGCCTTCTGCCTTCAGGTAACGATCATCGATGCAGATCAATGCCGCAAGCTGCGCGCCCGCTGAATGGCCGCCGACGAGCACGCGTTTCGGATCACCACCATATTCAGCGATGTGGTCATGCACCCAGCGAAACGACTTCGCGACATCGTGGAAGATATCGATCATCTCCACCTGCGGCAGCAAACGATAATTAACCGATACAAAGACAAAGCCTTTCTCCACAAAAAAACGTGGTTTCTCAGCCACGTCCCCCTTGTCGCCCCCCTCCCAACCACCGCCGTGAATCCAGAACAGCACCGGCGCACTTTTCGCAGAAGTCGATGCATACACGTCGAGGGTGTGAAGCGGACTCGCCGGCTCGCCATAAACGATGTCATGCGTTTCTTTCATCCTGGTGTCTTGCGCGGATGCAAATGGCAACAAAACGGTGGTAAGAGCCAGGGAGAAGATGGTCTTCATAAGGTTGTCGGAGCAGATTGAATTACAGGGCTTCTGGTTTCAAGTTCATAAGTGAGGATGGAAAAGGACTGAAGTCGAGTGATAATCGAGGGTTATCAAATTAGTCCCATGGCTTCTGCACCTGCGCCTGAAGGACGGCGCTGATTCGATCGTAAGTTTCCTGGAGATGCGCGCGCGTGGCAACGTCTCTCAATGACTCACTTCGTAATACAACGGCGAGTTTTTTGTTCAATCCCGTCAGACTTGCGCGGGCCAGGCTGGTGGCATCTTCGGGCGCCTGTTGATTGGTGCGTAACGTCAATCGGGTGAGCTGTTTCATATGCTCGCGCTGCAGGTTTCTCCGAAGGCTCGAAATACGCTCAGTTGGAACGCTGAGTTCCGACCAGATTGAGGCGTCGAGCGTCGTGAACAGATCCGCCATGGTGAACGGTTTCTGCGTTCCTTCAAAGCGAAGCTCGTTGTCCTGGATTCGAGAAAGAGTTACCGGTTCATACAGGCGATTCAATACTGCGCGCTGCAACCAAATGACGGAATCGTGCCATGGATAGTCGACACGCCTGGTGTTGTACATCCCATCAATGCCATCGA
>JAQGOX010000926.1 GCA_028293365.1 Verrucomicrobiales bacterium
AAAGATGCCGGCCAGAGAACCGAAAAGATTGAACTTCAAGACCGACGTTTTGTCTTAAACGCAGGCCGGTTTGAACGATCTATGAAAGCGGGCCGCAGGGAATGATTCACAAACGGGCAGAAAATGATTGCAGCTTGGGCCGCCATCTCGTTTAATTTCGCCTTTTAATATTCTGTACGATGGGCAAATCACTGCTGATTTTTATTATCTGCGTTCCGCTGGCGATCCTGTTGGGGATTATGCTATCGGACCCGCTCACCACCAATTCGATGATTCTGCTGAGCGCAAGCTTCGCGCTTCTTCTAAGCCCCCTCTTGATCAAATCGCATCATACGCTTCTGATCATAGCGTCTAACGCGTATGTAAACGTTTTCTTCCTTCCAGGACAACCCCAACTCTGGGTTTTGACAAATGCAATCAGCTTCTGCATGGCGATTATCAGCCGCCCGCTGGATCGATCAGAAAAACGATTAAAGGGCTCCCGGAGTGTAACCTGGTCGCTCCTGGTATTGTTCGTGGTTATCGTCGTAACGGCAAAAGAGAGTGGCGGCATTGGAATTCGCGCGTTTGGATCGAGCGTTTACGGAGGCAAACGGTACGTTTGGCTCGTAATGGGAATCGCCGGATATTTCGCGCTAACCTCTCAGGCAGTGGCAGATAAATCGCGTCGCCACGTGGTTGGCTGGTATTTTCTGAGCGGGGTAACCTCTGCCGTTGGAAACCTTGCCTATGCTCTGGGGCCAGCATTTTACTTCTTGTTTCTCCTGTTTCCCGTTGAGTGGGCATTGCAACAAGCGGGAGCCGATCAAACTGGAGCAGACCTCGTCCGGCTTTCGGGCCTGGGGCCGGCGGCCGGTGCTGTTCAGACTTACATGCTGGCCAAATATGGAATCCGGGGTTTGCTTGAAATTAGGCATCCATGGAGGCTTCTGATCTTTATTATTTCGATCATTTGCGCGATGTTTTCAGGGTTCCGTTCGACCATTGTTATTCTGTTCCTCATCCTTGGATTTCAATTCTACTACGAACGACTGTTTCGAACGCGCCTCTTCCCAGTTGCTGTTGTAAGTTGCCTGGCCACCTTCCTAGTTCTATCGCTGACAGCAGAGCGACTACCATTGTCACTGCAACGCACCCTGACATTTTTGCCGATCAAAGTCGATGCGGCAATGCGTCGCAATGCCGATGCGACCATCGAATGGCGGGTGGAGATGTGGAAATTGCTGGTTAAACAAATACCGGAATATTTTTGGCTGGGTAAGGGATTCGCGATGGATCCTACGGATATGTATCTGGCTGGAGAGGCGGCAAAACGAGGACACGCTGAAGCTTTTGAAGGCGCCATCATTGCCGGTGATTATCATAGCGGGCCTCTTTCCGTTATTATTCCGCTCGGAATTTTTGGAGTAATCGCTTTTGTTTGGTTCCTGATTGCCGGCTACCGGGTTCTGCGGCGAAATTATCTTTACGGAGATGCGGAAATGCAACGGGCTAACACGCTATTTATCAGCCTATTCATGGCGCGACTGGTTTTTTTCGTGTTCTTTTTCGGCGGTTTTTCGTCCGACCTTTGGACTTTTACCAGCTTAGTGGGATTGAGTATTTCCATGAACAAAGGGATATGCAAACCGGTCGTTGTCGTACGGCCGAAAGAGGAGGTGTCGCAAGAATCTTCCCTGACTACCTCAGCCGCCTGAAACTGTAAAAATCCAACGGAAAACATTCTGACTGCATTGGGAGCTCGGCGCGATATCCCGATATTGGAGGACCTACATAACGCGCTAAGAGTTCGTCTGAGTGCGCCGTGGAAAGGTGCACTCAGACAGACTCTAAAAAGAAACCCTCATAGAAAGAAACTGGGTTATCACCCAGTTTTTGATATAAGCACCCATGCTTTATCCCGGGCACTTTTCAGAATCGCCTCGCATAGCTGGATTTCATGGTGACCGTCTGCAGCAGTCGCAAAAAGTAGCGGGGTTTGGCGACCGCTTGCGATATACTCGTAAACCGCGCGACAGTGCATCTTGTGACTGTCCGGAAACCCCTCGGGATGCCCGCCAGGATAATCGGTAAAATTAGCGACGTCCTTGTCGAAACCGGCCGTGGCCCGTTGCAAAATCTGATTCGGCTCATCCCGCCGGCCGACCGTGATTTCGTTCGGTTGCTGCAGATCCCATTGAACACTTCCATTAGTTCCATAAATTCCGAGGTAAAGACTGCATTTCCAACCAGCGGCCACCTGGGAAATGGATGCATTCGCGTGAACTCTATCGGCAAAGCCATGCTTGGCCCGGCCGAACTTTAACAGGACGCTACCGAAATCCTCCGTGTCAACTTTGTAGGGCTGCATCGTTTTAGGATCGACACTTGCAAAGGTCTGAACTTCACCTTTGGGACGAAGGCGTGTTTTATGAAAAGTTTCCAGATACGCAAATACCGATTCCGCTTTTGATCCAAGTATAAACGAAACCGTATCGACCCAATGGGTGCCTATGTCTCCAATCGCTCTGAGTTTTCCTCCTTCGCTCGCGAGTAAACGCCAGTTGTAATCGGCTTCCTTCAGCAACCAATCCTGGAAAAAGTGCCCTTGCACATGCATTATTTTTCCGAGATCACCCCGTTGAACCATCGCACGCATTTGCAGAACAGCAGGAAAGAAACGACACATGTAATTAACCGCAAAGACCGGCCCCTTGCGGCCACTGGCCTTAACCGCTGCTACGATCTTCTCAGTTTCCTTCGTCGTCATGCCCAAAGGTTTCTCGCAGACAACATGCTTTCCGGCAGCCAGGGCGGCGAGTGATTGTTCGACATGGACCTTGTTCGGGGAGGTAATGTGAATCACATCAACATTCGGAGATGCAAGCATGGCTTCGAAATTATAATCGCCGTACACCTCGGGAATGCCCCATTTGGCAGCAGTGGTTGTGGCGTTTTTTGTCGATCCGCAAATCGCCGTGACCTGTATACCAAGCCGTTTCAATGCTTCGATGTGAACGGGGCCAATGAAACCGGTGCCAATGACGCCCGCTCGGAGTTGATGCAGTGGAAGATTCATTTATATTATTGGATTGATTGAATAGTTATCGGAATGGGTTTTGACCGATTTTTGTCCCTTCCTCTTTTCCCGCCAACTGGTCTCGAACTGATTTCGCTCGATTAACAATAAATCGCTTAATTTGGTGAACCGGCGCTTTCGGTCCTTCCGCCTCCCTGGTATCCCGCAGACCGGAAATCCAATTTGTGCTCAACGCCAGATCGAACCGTTTTAAACGAAATTCCGACTCCGCCGCAACCGCCGGCCGGATAATTGCTCCAATCTGGTCGATCTTCGGATAAAGTCGCTCAACCGTAAAAATGTTATCAATAGCCTGCTCCAACTGTTTCCTGTAACTCGTCCGAAACGATTCAACTTTAAGAACGCGATCCAGAAACCGATTGGAGTAAGCGCTCGGATGCCAAATGCTCGCGTGCTCCCGCGATTCCGCCGTGCCCACATATCCGAATTCGCCCCAGGCATGATCCTGATCCCAGGAAATGAAACCGAATTTTTTCGTCAGCGGATTCAGATAAACGTAATAATTCTGGCCGTTCGCGAGGAAACCATCGTAGCTGGAGAGCAGGACATGCCCCGCCAAAAACGCCGCAAACTCATCGATATCCAGATATTCTCCCAGTTTCTTTGAAAAGTCAGCATCGCTCGCGGAAGTTACAAGGCGGGCAAAATCAATGACTCGCTGTTCCTGCTCCTGCGTTGCCTTGGTCTTCAAATCATAAATTCCGGCGTAAGCATTCCAATCGGAACCCAAATCCTTAAAAAGCTCGTAGGTTACCGGTTTAAATATCGGTGTCTTCTTTGACCCAAACCGGCTCACGGCAAAGTCACTGTCAATATTCTCCATCAGAACGTACAATCCGATGGCTTGATTGGTGAAATATCCCGGAGCATCTATGGTTAGATACGTATAGGCGGTTCGCGGGCCGGGCACCCCCAGGTCATGAAATAACTCTTCTGCCAATGCATCGTGGACATACGAATTGTCCGGAATCGAATTAACCAGATTCAAAGTATGTACACCCGCCAGATTATGCGCTTTTTCATCCTTGTTCAAATCAACCTTAAACGACTGCTTCGGTCCAAAGAGCGAATTGACATACGTACCATTGCCACGATAACGGATCGCAACTTTCGAAAAAGTCAGGTTTGCAATTTCCAGTTTGGCCTCAGTCCAATTGAAATCGATTCCCAATGCGCCGGCCAACCCGTTTCGATGCGCTTTAGGATTCCGCAACGCGATATGCCCTCCTCCTCCCATCAAGTCAGGGACTGGCGCTACATGGGACGGAGCGATTCTCTTCCATTGTTCGTTTGTGAAAAAGAATTTCGAAATCCAAATATTGGTGCGCGCGTAAAATTCCGACGCACTGGTCGGAATAGTTTGAGTTGGAATCGCCTGATCGGCCGCAGTTACTGGCCATGGACGAGCGGGCACACCCAATTCCGGAATTTCCTTCACCAACTGGTGCGCACCGTGTTGAATAAACCAGGCCGTCAAATACCCATGGCGTGCAAGCCATGCGAACGTTCCAGCCAGGCTCCCTAAAATGCAGAAAAAGATTCCCAACCCAACGGCCAGACGTCGAAATTGGCGTTTGATTCCGAGCCACTGCCAACCCCTGATGATTCCTCGAAGTTGGTCCCCTTTCTTTTTCTTTGGGCTCCAATTTCGTAAATCCTCTATTACGAGGCTCTCGAGTTCGAGCGGCGCTAACTGCACGATAGCTGCGAGTTGAGCAGACAGTTCAGCCTCAACCTTTCGTTTCTTTAACCGTTTCGCGATCCGCTTGAACGCCTGCCTCTGCAATTTTTCAGCCCGGGATGGTTTTACTCGCATTGCCCGGGCGGCAAATTCGATCGACTCTCCCTGAATCGACGATAGAATCAGGGAGTCCCGGCACCGCGTTCTGAGTCTCAAGACTTCCCGGAT
Source organism: Verrucomicrobiales bacterium (assembly GCA_028293365.1). GTDB lineage: Bacteria > Verrucomicrobiota > Verrucomicrobiia > Limisphaerales > SXQI01 > JAQGOX01. Next base: position 4,989 of record JAQGOX010000926.1, read on the forward strand.
CAAGGTATAATCCGCAAAATAAACTGACCCTTTAGTAAGCCTTGGCAACCGCAATCGAGCGCGCTCGCGCTGTGCAGCGAGCCAGGTGGTCTGCAACAACCAGGTCGCGACGACGGTTCGCTTGGGAAGCCGTCGAAAACGGAATGCAAACAATTCAAAAGCTGCCGGAATGATTATTTCCACGCTAGCGGGATTCTCCGGAATCAGCGATTTGGCCGTGCCATGGATCAGAGGTAGATAGGCGCGAATCAGACCATCGAACGCTTCCCTCGATAAATCCTTGCCCTGCCCCCTCCGAAATTCTCGAATCGTCGCTAAAGAGATAAGTTCTGTGGCGTGCACGCGTATAACGCAGGTTCACTTGTGTTTCCACAGCCTATCAGTCCTTTTCCATTCAAACAACAATTCCCTGAAACGTTGGACCGGAGGGGCATCTTCATCCTCCTGCCAGACCAGGACCAGCGGAACAGATTGCGCGGGACTCAGTAGAATGAAACGCAGGCCTGCCGCGGGTGTCACTACCGATTCGGTAACAACACCAACACCCGCGCCCGCCTCAACGTAAGTCATTACAGTGCCGATCAAGCTGGGCATATGTGCCA
>JAQGOX010000964.1 GCA_028293365.1 Verrucomicrobiales bacterium
TGCCTAGCTTTGGTCATGAATTCGCTTCTATCCCGTATCAAAATCGATCCGGAGATTTGCCACGGCAAACCCGTGATTCGGAACCTGCGATATCCGGTTGAATCGATGTTGGAATATCTAGCTGCCGGCGACTCGTTTGAGGATCTCTTAACCGAGTTTCCGGACCTGGAGCGCGAGGATTTGCAGGCCTGTATTGAGTTCGCCGCACAGTCACTCAAGTTAAAAAGCCAGTACCTTGTGCTTGCATGAGGTTTTTGGTCGATGCTCATTTACCTCCGGGCCTATGTTCCGATCTTGCTGCCGCCGGCCATCAGGCGATTCACACTCAGGAATTGTCTGCCCACAATTTGACACGAGATTCGGAGATCAACGAAATCTCGATGCGGGAACGAAGAATCGTAATCACCAAAGATACTACTTTTATCATTCACATCTTCTGCTTGGCAGGCCTTGGAAGTTGGTTTTGGTGCGAACCGGAAACATCCGAACCCGCGAATTGAGAGAACTGTTTCAGCGGCATCTACGTACGATCATTTCCTCACTAGAGGAAAACAATTTGCTGGAGGTCTATCGTGAGGGAGTAAGAATTGTGATCTGATTCTTGTTTCTTCTTCCGAGCCTGCCAGGGTTCAACTTAAGAGGACGACGTGCGAGGTGCGTCAGATCATCCACCACGTGGAATAGAGCTTCCGCACGTAGGCTGCTACCATGCATCAAACTCCAGATGACCCTTTTACGTGTCATTTTTCTGCTCTCGATTTTGCCGCAACCGTTGTTGGGATGGCATTGAGCCCTGAGCGATACCACCGGTTCACGCTCTCCACCCAAACTGCACCCCGAAGGAGGTGCCAGAACCTTCAGTCCTCCCCATTTTCCGCGTATTCCGTTTATTCCGTGGTTAAAAAAATCCCCTCGGCATTTCTCGTTGCCTGTCCTCATCCCCTTCGCTCCATTCAGTACTTGGGACGCGTTAGGTCCGTTTTCAGCAGCCTCCCGGCGGAATCGCCGGAAGATGCCCTATCGCATTCAAATCCGAATACAATCGATCAAAAACGTAGGCACCCAATTCCAATCCCTGCTCTATAAAATAGCGGCGCGAAGGATCATCCCAGCTCGGTTCGATGACCGCAAAGAATTCTTCAGCGTGCCGTTCATCGATCTGCGCGTGCATCGCGTAATGCACCAGGTCCTCCTGTCGAACCCAATTTCGCTGCACCACGGCTTTTCCGATCACTGCGGAAATGCCGGCAAACGCGTACTCGATAATCCCCATGCACGCCACCCCCACCTCCAGTTCATCCAACACACACGCGCAGGTCAGCACGCTATTGAATGCTCGCAGCGCCGGAGTCAATGCGGCCGCTTCCATTTTTTCCGGTTCGCTCCCGATACTCTTCAAAAAACGCTGAAACGTGGTGTGATGAAACTGGTCGATCTTGAACTCCCCGTGCTCTTCCACAAGGTTATGCAGAATGTCGAGCCGCAGCTTCGGATTCGGAATCCGTCCCACCAGCGCCGCCATGGGCCGCGGAAAAAACGTGACCGCAAAAAAGAATTGTTCCTGGCTCCGCCGAAAACTTTCCAGGGACATGGAACCATCCTGCAGACTTAGTAAGTACGGGTTGCGCCAAATCCCGGATTCTTCCAACACTTGTTTGGCCAGAGCTGTTACGCGCGTGGCGCGGGGTTCGTCACTCATAGTTTATATCTCCGAACTATTAATATTCCAGTCGCCGAACCTCACTGCCTGTTTTAAAATTGCGGAATGACGGGCGGCGAGGGATTTTGGTGGCGGCCGAGGCGGCGAGATCTGCGCATCCCCTCGGCGGGCTGTAAGGATCGAGCCAGCGAAGGCCCCCGGCAAAAGACCCGTCCCGCGCTGTTCTGCAATTTTAAAACAGGCTCCCAGTCCAGTTCCATAAACCACTGCCGCCGCAGGCAGAATGTCGCATCCACCCAGCGCCGCTCGAAGCTCCTCCGCATCGCGCTCCGCCACAGATACGAACAAAGCCGGCAATCCCAGCCGGACCGCCCAGTGCAAGGCGATGCGAATTAACTCTGCGCCCGCACTCGCCCCTCGGTAGGCGAAACAAGAAAGATGCGCGCTCAGCAACTCTACTCCATCGCCCATAATCAGACGCTTTGCTTTGCGCGTGTCCTCCAGCATTCCACAGGCCGAACCATCGGATTTCATTAGCCAGATCGGCGTGATCTCCGAACGCTGCTGCCCGTCACCGGTCGGGCAGGCAAATCGTCCCAAACTTAGCCTTCGATAACACTCCAGGCCCGCCTCTCGATTTATTAAATAGGACTCAGGCTCAATCGCCGGCTCCTTGCCCTTGCCTCCCGAAATTCGAAAAAGGACCAGCCGCCCTAAATTTTCGAAACTTGGAATGCCCGCTCGGCCCGTATAGGAATCAGGCATCAGCTTCGTCCCGCCCATGACAACGCCAAAGCCGATTTCGACTTGCGGTCGCAACCACCGTTCTGCAGCTCGTGCCAAACGCAACAAAACTCTTCCACCTTGTGCCTCCGCCGCGATTTTCAAGTCGCCAAAATAGGCTGCCATCTTCTCGCTCCCATCCGGCATCCACAATTGCCGAATCACCGTCCCCAATACTCCGATGACGCGACCTTCACGTTCTGCGACAAAACAGGCGGCATTCCCCTGAGCCCGAAAGAATAGCGTGTAATCATTTCCATGGGAGATGCGGAAAAAGGTTCCCGGTCCGAGAGGATAGCTAAACGGCTTCTCAAACTCCTCCAAAGCGTGCGCCAGATCGAGTGGAGGCGTTCCCGAAATTTGGTGCACTTTCATGGTTTTCGCCCCAGATAAAGCTTTCG
>JAQGOX010000978.1 GCA_028293365.1 Verrucomicrobiales bacterium
TTTTACGGAACGCTGCAGAGCCATTTGCATTCACGGTATTGAAGAAGCGCGAGAATTGTTTGAGCGTGCGGGCTGGTGCGACCTTAGGGACGCGATCGGCCGGGTAAAAACCAGTCTCGAAAGTTGCGAACGCATCCTGGGCGAAGGAGCACCTCAATAAAACTGATCCGATAATACGCAGAAATCACTGACTGGCAGGCTGGCTACCTACCAGTTCAGCAAGAACATCCGAAGTGCCACCAAGCAAGTGTTTTACTCACTGAATCTTTTCAACCAAAAGGTCCCGGAATCCGGTCATTTGCAGACTGGAATTAACTTCCGGGGAAGCCCGGGAAATTAACAAAGTTTTCTGCTGGTTTTTTAATTGCCGATGATGCTGTAGTAGCACTCGGATTGCAGCGGAACAAAGAAAGTCAGCTTCGGCGAAATTTATGAGGATCGTTTTCGCATCAGTGCGCGTTAAATTTAAAATTTCCACTTCCAAATCATTTGCCGCGGCGCCATCGACTCGCCCGCTGAAAAAGAGTTCGGTCGTGTCTCCATTTGTCTGCTTTTTAATCGGCATAGCTGTACGAAAAATGAAAAAGCATATTCCCACGCTATGCAACAAATATTAGCGATTCTCTTGGCTGAGAGTCCGGTCCGAAGAATTGAAGCAAAAGGAGAAACCGATCGATTTCCAATCCGAAATTCTTTAATTTCCATTTCCCACAGCAAACCTTGCACCGATCGCTTGCTGGTCAAACCCAACTACGCTGAGGGTGGCGGCGGCGCATTCGTTTCTTGATAAGAGATCGTAAGCAAGCGCGCCCTGCCATCCTGCCGAAGCAATGAACGATTCGCCGAGCAGTATTTTTGGAGCTATCCGGCGGGCCGGAGATTCCATCCAGGCGTCTCGCTCGAGGCGATTCCATCGACCACCCGAATCGCTCAAGAGCAAGACTTCGCGATCAGTCACCTTCGGCAACTCGGTACGCATTGCGTGAATGGCCCGAGCACGCGATTGCGCGCGAGTAAACAAATGCGGTTCCGAAATGCAATTCAGAAGCACCTCCCGGGGCAGTTCCCCTGCCCGCTTCAAATAAAGCGCCCCGGCTCCTTCCGACAGGGTCATGTTCCGAAAGAACAACCCGAGGCCATGCACGCTCAGGCCATCAATTTCTTCCGCGGCCGTCACCACGCAGGAGTCCACGTCATGGTGGGTAAGCCAATCGGCTGCGAGTGCCAGTCCGATCAAAAAGGAACCTGCATCACCCACGACCGTATAGTTTATACTGGTGGATTCGAGGAGCGCGCCCAAATGACTGGCAGGAGCATTGAATACGGTTTCCGGAAAAACCAATGGGCTGGCGGTCGAGGGATCTTTCAGTGCTTCGCTGTAGAATCGACGGGAATAATTTACGCAGCCGGTCGTGACGCAGACAATCACTCCGAGACGCAACTCGCCGCGTTTTACCTTTTCCACATCCGGACCGATTGCCTCGATTGCGGCGGCAACGGCAAATTGAGTGATAGGACTTGAACGACGCAGACGCGGATTGCTGGACAAAACCGTCCGCTGCGTCGGAACGGGGACCCGCCGCACCAGGCACTCGCCCTTCACACAGGAAAGCTTCACAGCAGGCGATACTGCCCTACCACCCAGCACGGCATCGCGCAGATCGGCTAGCCCCCACCCAACGGGTGAAACCGCGCCGGCACCTCGAATGGCTACGGAACTCAACTCCACCTCCGCACAAGCAATGATGCGTTCGCGCCGCCGAAGCCGAACGAATTCGTAAGCGCATACTCCAAACGGGTCGGTGTATCCCCGGTCACGAGCTTGAAGCATATGGCCGGATCTGGCATTTCCAGTGTTTTCATAGGCGGCAGCCATTGGCCGCGCAATGCCATCAGGCAAATGACAAACTCTACGGCTCCGGCCGCGCCCAGCAGATGGCCGATTCCTGCCTTCGTAGAGCTGACCCGGACTCCGGCGACTGCAGATCCAGCCCAACCGTTTATCGCGGCGGTTTCGGATGCATCATTTAAAACAGTTCCAGTCCCGTGCGCGTTTACATATCCAACCTGCTCCGGACGAATCCCGGCTTCAGCACAGGCTGCATCCATACAAGCGCGAGCGGCTTTGCCTTCAGGGTGCGGTTGGGTCAAATGATGGATATCCGTCGCAGCTCCGTAGCCCACAATTTCACCGAGGATTGGCGCATTGCGGGACTGGGCGCTCTCCAGGGTTTCCAACGTCACAACGGCCGCTCCTTCGCCGAGCGAGAGTCCATCGCGACGAGCATCGAACGGTTTGCACAAAGTGGGAGAGAGGGCCTGGAGAGAATCGAACCCGGAAAAAACCAATTCGCTAAGGGCATCGTACCCTCCAGCTAAAACCCGGTCGGCGCGACCGCGTTGCACCCAGCGGTAGGCTTCACCAATCGCGTTTGCTCCCGCGGCGCAGGCGTTCGCGATGATTGTGCTCGGGCCATCAAAGCGAAAGGCCTCAGCCAAATCCAGGACCTGCCGTTCAGCCATGTAATAGGCTAACCGGGAAGCCTGCTTAACGTTGGATCCAGCGGGATCAATTGTTTGCCGGTAGTATTCCTGTCCCAAATTCATCCCGGCACTGGTTGTCCCTAAAACC
>JAQGOX010000076.1 GCA_028293365.1 Verrucomicrobiales bacterium
CAAGGTCCTGGCGAGAAAGGGGGTTGTCGCGACGGCACAGATCCATCGCGGATATGCGCAATCGCTCCGCACCTCTTTCTCGCTCAGGCCTTTGCGAACCTCGAACACGCTCAACCGCCGTTTTAAGGTTAAAAGAGCGTTGCGAAACACCTGTTTCCCGATTTACTTTGCGACATGGCCTCGCCTGTAATTGGGGAATTCCCAGAGTATCGACCACGACGTCTTCGCCGTACGCCAGCCTTAAGGGCGCTCGTTCGTGAAACAACCTTAAGCGCGTCACAGTTGATTTGGCCATTGTTCGCTCGGGCGGGCAGAAATTTGCGTCAACCGATCAGTGCGATGCCCGGAGTCTTTCAATTCTCTCCTGATGAGGTGCTCAAGGAAGCTACTGCCGCATTTGCTCAGGGTGTCCCGGCCGTTTTGCTTTTCGGAATACCTGAAACCAAGGACGCCAAAGCTTCTGGAGCTTACGCCTCCAATGGCATTGTTCAACGAACTGTCAAACTTCTTAAACGCGAACTTCCCGAGTTGCTCGTGGTCACCGACGTTTGCCTTTGCGAGTACATGAGCCATGGACATTGCGGCCTGATTAATGAATCGCACGGACAAGTGGATAACGATTCGAGCCTCAAATTACTTGCGCGCACTGCTGCAAGCCACGCTGAGGCTGGCGCTGATATCATTGCACCAAGTGACATGATGGATGGCCGCGTTCAAGCCATCCGTCAAAAGCTTGATGACTCTGGTTTCAGCGAAATCCCCATTATGTCGTACGCAGCAAAATTTGCCTCATCGTTCTACGGTCCGTTTCGTGAAGCTGCAGAATCAACGCCCAAGTCCGGAGACCGCCGCGGTTACCAAATGGAGGCGGGCAATGCCGAGGAAGCGATGCGCGAGGTGCACCTGGATATAATGGAAGGCGCCGACATTATCATGGTAAAGCCGGCCCTGGCTTATCTCGATATCATTTATCGCGTCAAAAACACTTTCGCGTACCCGACGGCGGCCTATCATGTAAGCGCCGAGTATTCGATGATTAAAGCGGCGGCGGCCAACGGATGGATCGACGAACGAAGCGTCACGATGGAAAGCCACCTTGCGATGCGGCGGGCGGGCGCTGATATCATTATTACCTACTCTGCTCCGCAAGTCGCTCGATGGCTTGGAGAGCCTTAAATCCCGCCAAAACGGCGATTTCGGCGCGTATATTCTTCAAGTGCTTCGAATAATTGCGGCTTGCGAAAATCCGGCCACAAAGTCGGCGTGACAACCAGCTCAGCGTACGAGATCTGCCACAAGAGAAAATTGCTGACACGCATTTCCCCGCTTGTCCGAATCAATAAGTCTGGATCGGGCCAGGCGTGCGTATAAAGGTGCTGGGCGATCACCTGTTCGTTAATTTCGGCTGGTTCGATTTTTCCCTGTTTGGCCTGTTCCGCAATCTTTCGAACAGCTTCGACGATTTCCGTTCGCCCGCCGTAGCTTAATGCGAGAACCAACGTCAAACCCGTATTCTTTTCCAACGCAGCCTGAGTTTTCTTCAGTTGTTCCTGTACGAATTCAGGCAACCGATAAATCTGTCCGATCACTTCAAGACGAACGTTATTCTTGTTGAGTTCTCCAATCTCGTTTTTCAGAAAACGAGCCAGATACTTCATCAACGTATCAACTTCGTCCTGGGGGCGATTCCAGTTTTCGACCGAAAACGCATAGAGGGTTAGATATTTGATTCCGACTTCGCCGCAGGCGCGCACCACCGCACGCACCGATTCGACTCCGTTACGGTGGCCTTCAACTCGAGGAAGGTGCCGCTGCTTTGCCCAGCGGCCATTCCCATCCATGATAATGGCCACGTGGGTTGGCAAGGCCGCCTTCGCAGCAACGCTTAGATGAGACGGCGCGGCACTCATCAAATGTTACTAATTTATCACGAAAACGCCCAGTTCACCGGTGAGTTTTAGAGAAATATCGTCTGTTCGCGAGCTGGACCGGTCGAGGCAATCGTTAACTTTGCGCCAGTCAGCTCGGAAATGGCCTTCAAATAGGCTTTGGCCTTTGCTGGCATTTTCTTCCATTCCCGAATCTTGTCCGTGGGCGTTTTCCAGCCTTCGAATTCAGCGTAAATGGGTTCACATTTGGCAAACACCTCAATATCACTTGGCATATAATCGAGCCGTTCTCCCCCAGCGCGATAACCGATTGCGACCTTAATCACATCAACCGTATCGAGCCCATCGACGTTCGTAATCGCCAGCTCGTCGATACCGTTGACCATGGCAGCGTGTCGAGTCGCGACCGCATCGAACCAACCACATCGCCGCGCACGACCAGTCGTTGCGCCAAACTCGCGACCCATCCCGTGCAGCAAATCAGCAATCTCCGGGTTTTCCGTCGGCAGTGGCCCTTCTCCCACACGCGTCGAATAAGCTTTCATGACTCCGACGACCCGATCCATCCGGTTCGGCGGAATTCCCGAACCGGTGCAGGCGCCACCGGAGGTAGTGTTGGAGGAGGTAACGAAGGGATATGTCCCGTGATCGATATCTAGAAAAGTTCCCTGGGCACCCTCAAACAGGATTTCAGCGCCCCCACGCATAGCCTCGTGTAATTTAAGAACAGTGTTGCAAACGAAAGGCTTCAACTGCTCGCCCGCCTTGCGATATGCTTCATGAACGGCTTTAAACGAGAGTGGCTTCGCTCCGAAGGCTTTGAGTACTTCGTTATTCTCTCTGATCTTTGCCTTAAGCTGGCCCTCGAAGCGCTCCGGATTGATCAAGTCGAGCATGCGCAAACCGGTTCGGTCTGCCTTGTCGCCATAGGCCGGGCCAATCCCTCGTTTGGTGGTGCCGATTTTATGCTTTCCTTTCAGAATTTCACGTTGCCCATCCAGCTCACGGTGATACGGAAAAACCAGGTGGGCAGTCCCACTAACGAAGAGGCTGCCATCAACCCGCACTTTCAACTTCCGCAGTCCTTCGATTTCTTCGACTAGTGAAACCGGATCGATCACCACTCCGTTCCCAATCACGCAGGTTTTATTCGGCCGTAGTATTCCAGAAGGAACCAGATGAAGCACATACTTCTTCTCGCCAATAAATACCGTGTGCCCGGCATTATTGCCACCTTGCGTCCGCACCACGATATCGGCCTCTTCGGTGAGAACGTCTATGATCTTACCTTTGCCTTCGTCACCCCATTGGGCACCCACTAAAATTGTATTCGCCATAGTCTCAAACTACTTGTCGGCAAAAAAAATCCCCGAACGCGTAAATTCGGGGCATCTGCTCGGTATTTACGGGCAGACATTAGAGATGCCCGGCCCACCTGTCAAACCCTGAAATTGTATTCAAGGGACCGACCATCTCCTAACTCTTTTCTATCAAAGCGCGAAACTCGTCGAATAACGGAGTTGAGTCATGGGGTCCGGGCGATGCCTCAGGATGATACTGCACACAGTAAATCGGCTTTGTCTTGTGGCGCATTCCTTCCACCGTTTGGTCATTTAAATTGACGCGATTCACATCGACATCGCTCGGAAGCGATTTCGCATCAACGGCAAAACCGTGGTTCTGAGAAGTGATCTCAACCTTCCCGGTTTCGAGATCTTTGACCGGCTGGTTACCTCCCCTATGGCCGAATTTCAGTTTGAATGTCTTACCGCCGAAAGCCTGTCCCAGGAGCTGATGCCCAAGGCAAATCCCGAAAATTGGAATGCCGGATTTCGTCAGGTCGCTAACTGTCTGGACGGCATAACCAAGTGCCGCTGGATCCCCTGGTCCATTTGAAAGAAAAATGCCCGCAGGTTTGTAGGTAAGCGCTTCCGCTGCTGAGGTGGTGGCCGGGACGACCTGCACTTTGAACCCCTTTTGGCGAAGTCGCCGCAGAATATTATACTTCATTCCAAAATCGTAGGCGACGATCGGAATGTCAGCGGCGCGCATTTGATCCCGAACATTTCGGGCATCAGCCACCGTTGAACCTCGAACCAAATTGAAACTAGCGCTCTCCTCGTCCTTTTCGTCCCACAAAAAAGGTTTCGGATGTGTCACATCCTTCACATAGTCTTGACCGATTAATCCAGACCAATTCCGTGCTTTTGACACAGCTTCTTCATCGGTTATCGGAATCGTAGAGATAAACCCTTTCATAGCCCCCGCTACCCGGAGTTTCTTGGTGAGAGCGCGCGTATCGATGCCTTGAATACCAGGTATCCCATTTTCCTTAAGATATTCAGCCAGCGAAAAATCTGCCCGCCAGTTGCTCACAATCGGGGAAAGCTCGCGGATTACAAATCCAGAGACATGAGGGCGCCACGATTCTACATCCTGCAAATTGACTCCGTAATTGCCAATCAAAGGGTAGGTCATCGTCACGATCTGGCCCTTGTAGGAAGGATCCGTGAGGATTTCCTGGTAACCCGTCATGGAGGTGTTGAAACAAACTTCACCACAAGCCTCAGCAGCCGCGCCGAATCCGCTACCATGAAAAATAGTTCCATCTTCGAGGGCGAGAATCGCTTTCATTAACATAGAATTTGCACGCAAAGTGCAGCGGATGCTAGCAACGTTTTCAACAGGTTCAAGTCCGGCTCGCTTTCTGTGTGTGAAAAACCGCTTTCAGATTTAAGATCGAGACCATGTTAAACCAAAAAGTTGAGGA
>JAQGOX010000143.1 GCA_028293365.1 Verrucomicrobiales bacterium
GAAAATCTGACCAGCCGTAGCGAACCGCAACCGGTTTTTCTACCTCCGGACTTGTCACAATTATCTTGTCGCCTTTGATTTCTGCCTTGCCCCAAACCCATTTGTGATCTTCACCCGCGATGGCAAAACCCTTGAGGTCGCCATCCTTTGCTTCGAGACCGCCATTCACGTTGTCAAAGCTCAACACTGCCTCGTTGCCGTTGACCTTCAGTTTCTTGAAACTTGGCCCCGACGCAACGACATGGCGATGGTACGCAATCTTTTCTGCAACGAGAGCCAGGCGATGCCCCACCGGTTCTTTGCGTGTGGGATGGATGTCGTCTTTATCACCTGCATCAGTAATGACTGCCATTCCGACATTCGGCAACGTTCGGGTCGCGAGCCATTGTGCTTCCCGCAATTCAGCCCAATCGCTGTCTCCAGCGGTCCTGGTAATTTCTTCAACAGACCGCTTCTTGCTCTTATCCCAGGGAGCGAGTTGAACTTCGAGGAATGTAAAATCGCCTTGTTGCCATTTGGCGCGCCAGTTACGGATCATATCCGCAAAAAGTGAACGATATTGATAAGCGCGGCCCGCATTCGATTCTCCCTGATACCAAATCGCACCATTGATGGCGTAAGGAATCAGAGGTGCGATCATCCCATTGTAAAGTTCCGTTGGCTTCCAGCCAGTCCCCGGGCGTCCGCGAGCTGGTTGCTTGCCTTCAGCCTTCAAACGAGCCGATTCGGCTTCCCATTTGGCAACATCCTCCTGGTGTTTGCGGTCCTGGGCGGCAAACGTATCCAGAATATCCCGTTTGTATTCAGGATTGCCACTCAGCAGATCTTCACTGGTCCATACCTCGGCCGGAGAACCGCCCCATGACGTGTGAATGACGCCAATGGGAACTCCCAGATCCTTCTGCAGGTCGCGCGCAAAGTAATAAGCCACCGCCGAGAAGCCGGGTGAGGTCTGCGGATCGCATTCCTGCCACGAGGATTTGATATCCTCCACCGGTTGATTCGCTTTCAGCTTCGGAACTGTAAAAAGGCGGATGTTCGGATTCGCGGCTGCGGCAATGTCATTTTGTGATTGGTAGGAATTACGCAGCGCGAATTCCATGTTCGACTGACCACTCGCTATCCACACTTCTCCGACCAGAACGTCATTCAATTCGATCTTGTTGTTCCCCGTCACGACAAGAGTGCCCGGTTTTGAGTTGGACTTTAGGCTGGGCAGCTTCACGGTCCATTTGCCGTTATGGGCTACCGTTGACACGGTCTTCCCTCCAAATGCCACCGCAACTTTTTCGCCTTCATCAGCTGTTCCCCAAACTGGCACGCGCATTCCTTGTTGAAGGACCATGTGATCGGAAAACAACGCGTTCAATTTGACATCTGCGTTTGCGCGAGGTGTAGCGAACAGGCTCAGTGCAGCAAAAAGAGAACTGCAGGCCCAACTTCTTCCCGGTGATTGAATACGGAGACGATAATTCATAAATGGGTTTCCTTGATGTCTTGAATAATCAGGCAAAAGGGATCGGCACGTCAATTTTGATTTTTACGGGAGGCAAGAACGTTGTGATCCGTTTCAAAGTTAAAAGTTTTTTCAAATTGTTTGTTCGAGGTGAAAAAATGATGCACGGATCGGGAAGTGGATTTACAGAAGAGGATCAAGTTAACGAAGGCGGAAAGAAGAAAAACAGGGGGACTTGATTTTTGCATCGAGAACCGCCGAATTTCACCGAAAGGATCGATCGCGTCGGTTTTCGGCACTCGGCATCCGAAACTCTCCGCACAAGCTTTTACGGCTTCGCAATCGGAAAAACCGGGGTTGATCACTCCGGCTATTGGTTAAACTTTAATGTTCACCCGAAATCGTTGGGGCATTTGTAATGATTTCCCAAACGGGCTTGAGCAGAGTCGCTGTGGCTTCGCCCAGATACCCTCCGGCTGTCGATGGCCAACTGAGTGTATCGATATCGGCCCTGCTCGCGATTTCAAGTTGCGGTACTTAAATTAAATAGCGCCCTACGGCCGCGCGATTTCGAGCTGCTTGCAGATGCCCAGCACAGTTCCTTCCTTGATCTCTCGGTGTCGCGGCACGCTGGCCAGTTTTCGATTTGCAGGATTGAGCCAGACGCTGTGCGCGCCGCCTTCTCGGAAAAACTGGCAACCCTGACTACGCAGATGCCGCTCCAGATGCCGGAGCTTCATGTCTCAATTAACTTCGAGCGTTTCACGCAAAGCGTGAGGGGAAAGATCGCGTGCAGCAAGGTCACGCTGACATTGCAACACCAATTTAAGGGCATCGACCAAATTAGCCTTAGCTTCTTCCAAGGTTTCCCCCTGCGAAATTGCGGCTGGGATTTCTTCCACAAAACAAGTGTAGCCACCTTCTCTGGCTGGCTCGAATACTCCTGTTATTCTCATATCCAGACCATCCCACTACGGTTCGATACAAGCAAGTTTATCCCGAAGATCCGAGAAAGAGCCAGTGTCAGGCCCAAGGACGATGGTTTTCATAGGGGTGGGGCCGCGCATGAAGCACAGAGAGGTCGTCACGTGTGATTCGTGCTCGATCTGGGGCTCGTATCCTGAAGAGGTTAGATTAAGTTTTTGGCAAGTTTGGCCGCCGGACTTGCGGGATTCTTTCAATTGGCATTCTATATCCGGTCGGCTCTGAAGCCGTAACACTGTGGTGCAAACTGGCAAAAATTGAAAAAATACTGGCACGTCATAAATATCGGAATACAGAACACGCTGGTTTACCGCGTGAATTTTCTGTTTCGTGCCAGCTTTGGATTGATTCCATTGATCGCCACGATTTATCTCTGGCGTTCTGTCTATGCGAGCAAAACAGGCGATAGCTCCGTGGCTGGTTACTCGCTCGCCGGCATGATTTCCTATTACGTGCTCATCACAATTGTTGACGCGTTTACCGCCGTGAACGAGGACGACTGGCAGATCGCCGCCGATATCAAGGACGGCAATATCAACCAGTTCCTGTTAAAGCCGATCGATTATCTCTGGTATCGGCTTTGTCTCTTTTTTGCCGGTCGCGCGATTTACGTGGTCGCCGCGGCCATCCCTGTGGGGCTCTTCGTTTATTTCCAGAGAGAGTATTTTGTCCTCCCCCCGGACCGCCTCACGGGCCTTCTCTTTGTGGCTTCGACGATCATGACCGCATTATTGCAATTCTTCATGTCCTACATGATGGCGATGCTCGCGTTTTGGGTGCTCGAAGTTTCGACCTTCATCTTTATATTGTTCGCCTTCGAGTACATCGCGGGAGGACATCTTTTTCCGTTGGACATTCTTCCGCCGACGCTTGCGTTGCTGCTTAAATTCACACCCTTTCCCTATCAGTTGTTTTTCCCCGTGAGTATTTATCTTGGCAGATCGACCGGATCCGAGCGCTGGCAGGGATTATTGATTCAGTTCACCTGGCTGGTAATATTTTACGCGCTCGCGCGGGCAGTCTGGAATCGCGGAATCCGGCGCTATACCGCCGTGGGAGGATGATAAGCGATGTTTAAAACCCTGCAACGCTATGGAGGAATTTACGCCGCACTTTGGCGCAACTCTGTTATTCGCGAAATGGGTTTCAAATCCAATTTCATCCTGTGGATTTTTGTGGAGATGCTTTGGTTCGTTATGCAAATCGGCTTTATTGCCGTGATCTATCAGCACACCGACCGCATCGCTACATGGACAAAATGGGAGGTGGTGTTGCTGGTGGGAATCAGCCACCTTGTGCAGCAACTTTTCACCGCCTTTTTCTTTACGAACCTTACCCAATTATCGGATCTCATCCGAACCGGCAAGCTTGACTTCATGTTGCTCCTGCCGGTTAACAGCCGATTTCTCGTCTCCTTTCGACAGGTGGACCTGGGCGGCTTCGTGAATGCCGCCAGCGCATTTGCAGTAATACTTTATTCCATTCGCCAGTTGCACGTCGTACCCGGTCTTGTCCAGTGGTTTACTTTTCCCATTTTCGCAATCGCCGCAGTGGTGATCCATTACTCCCTGATGCTCATTCTTGCCAGTACGAGCTTTTTTACCGTGAGGGCCCAGGGAATCGTTTGGGGCTACTATAACCTGTTCAACATTTCACGTCTTCCAGACGCCGTTTTTCGCGGTTTTTTCAAGGTCTTCTTCACATTCGCCATTCCCATGCTGCTGGTTGCCAATGTTCCGGCAAAGTTGCTTCTCCAGCGCCTTTCCTCGCCGCGGGAAGCCTTTTTCCTGTTCATAATGGCCGCAGGCTGCCTGGTTTTATCGGAGTTTGTCTGGCGCTATTCGCTAAAACACTACACCAGCGCCAGTTCCTGAACTTCTAAACGGAGATAGGTTTCCGACTCGCAGCAAGCCGCTTCGATACAGCGGTGGCAATCACCAAATACTATCCAACCGGCAAAACAGAACTCATCCGCCCCTCCATTCACCCATATAAAACCACCTCCCGAAAATCTTACACGTGCAGGGGTTGCAGCCGGGCATTCCTCTGTTAAGCTCCGTCTGAACGTATGGCAGTGACCTACAAGGATTACTACGAAACCCTCGGCGTCTCGCGGACTGCGAGCGATGACGACATCCGCAAAGCTTTCCGCAAACTCGCGCGCAAATACCATCCGGACGTTGCCAAGGAAAAAGGCGCCGAAGACAAGTTTAAAGAGGTTAACGAGGCTTACGAGGTCTTGAGCGATCCCACCAAGCGAAAAAAATACGACGAACTAGGTCACAATTGGCAGCAGGGTGCTGAGTTCAGACCGCCTCCCGGTTGGGCAGGGCAGGGGGGACGGGGACGCGGCAGCGCTCAGGACGGAGGCAGTTTCGAATTTGGCGGCACTGGCTTCAGTGATTTTTTCGAACAGTTGTTCGGATCGAGCGGTGGGCAGTTTGGTAGCCGGGGCGGATTTCCCAATGCCGAACAATTCGGCCAGAAGGGGAGCGATGTCGAAGCCGATTTGATGGTTACTCTGGAGGATGCCTCGCGTGGCTCTGTTCGCTCCATCACCCTTCGCCGCGCTGTTACTTGCCCGGCTTGTTTTGGTGTCGGTGCGGTCAACGGTCACACTTGCACCGTGTGCGGTGGTAGCGGTCAAACTGAAAAAAGCGATACGTATAAAGTCAAAATTCCCGCTGGTGTTAAGCAAGGCCAGCGTCTTCGCGTCCCCGGCCAGGGCGAGCCAGGGGAAGGCCGCGGCGCTGCTGGTGATCTTTATTTGCGCGTGCATTTCGCTGGACACCCCGAATTCCACGTCGAGAACGACACCCTCTACCACGATCTTGATTTGGCTCCTTGGGAAGCCGCCCTCGGAACCAACGTTTCAGTGCCCACCCTCGAATCACCGGTGAGCATAAAAATTCCGCCCGGCACCCAAACCGGCCAGAAACTCCGGGTGCGCGCAAAAGGGATGGGCAACCGCGAGGGTGCTGCAGGAGATTTGGTTGTGGTCGCCCGCATTCAGGTTCCCAAAGAAGCAACTCCTGAAGAAAGGGAGCTCTGGGAAAAACTCGCCACCACTTCGAAGTTCAGACCGCGCGATTGAGTCGGTACGAACTACCCTTGTTAGTGTGAGCGCTGGGAGGCGGCTAAGTTGTGCATTGACGCAACAGGTCCTTATTGAAAGCATTAGTTCATAATGAGAAGGAGTAATAGGAGGTTCTCCTTCGTAGCCGCGGCGTTGGTTGGTTCGCGCGCAAAATGCCAGCTTCTAATCAGTTGTGCCGCTGCCATTTTCAGCATCACGTCGCTGTTTGCTCAACCCTCTCCGAGTGTTACCCGAACTTTCGTGGCCTCGACCGTTAACGAAACGGCTGCGGAAGCGCCTCCGGGTGCCTTTGTAGGAACCTGGTTTGCGGCGCCAACCGACACGACTGGCGCGGTCGGCAGGGATCATGTCATGAGCGCTGCAAATTTTTTCATTCGCGTTCAGGAT
>JAQGOX010000163.1 GCA_028293365.1 Verrucomicrobiales bacterium
AATCTCGCCTCGCATGGCCATGGCAGCCTTAACCGGGACCGGATTGGTCTCGATAAACAGAATTCGAAAGACAGGAAAAAGTCGTTCATGGATTTTCAATGCGCCTTTCGCGTCGCCTGCGGCAAAAGCGCGCACCATTTGTGAGACTTCGCGAGGCACGATATTCGACGCCACGCTGATGACTCCTTCCGCTCCCACCGCCATGAACGGAAGCGTGAGTGAATCATCACCGCTCAAAATCGTGAACTCTTTCCCAACCGCAGCTCTTACCTGGCTGACGCGATCTGGAACCCCACCTGCTTCCTTGATCCCAACGATATTCTTATGCGCCCGCGCGAGCCTAAGCACGGTGTCGATTCCAATCTCGACGCCGCACCGACCCGGAATGCTATACAGCAGGATCGCGAGTTTTGTTGCTTTTGCGATTGCGCTGAAATGTTGAAAAAGTCCCTCCTGCGAAGGTTTATTGTAATAGGGCGCGACCTGCAACGAACCATCGGCACCTGCTTCTTCGGCAGCCTTGGTCAGGTAAATGGCCTCGTCGGTGGAATTTGCTCCGGTCCCGGCAATCACCTTAACTTTGCCTTGAGCAAATTCAACTGACAGCTTGATGACGCGAATATGCTCTTCAAAGCTAACAGTGGGCGACTCTCCGGTCGTGCCCATCGGTACGATTCCGTCAACTCCGCCTCGAATTTGTTTTGCAATTAACTGTTTTAAAGCAGTTTCGTCGATTTGCCCCGCTTTGAACGGAGTCACAATGGCCGTGTAAGTCCCTTTGAACATGAATGGTCGCAATGGTGTTGGATGTTAAACTTCAATATTTCCGTCGAAAACAAAATCGGCCGGTCCAGTCAGGCGGACCTCTTTAAACTGATCGACATTCCGATCGAAAGCAACTTCGAGCAGGTCTCCTCCCTGCACCTGCACTGTTACCGGAGCAGTAAAATGATGCAACTTTGCGGCGATCAACGCGGATGCGCTCACACCGGTTCCACACGCGAGTGTTTCGCCTTCCACTCCGCGTTCATACGTACGAACTCGGATCGAATTCGAGCCCTTGATTTGCACGAAATTCACGTTCGTTCCCTTCGGAGCAAAGTGTTTATGATAACGAACTTCGGCGCCGACTCCCTTAACCATGGCGCGATCCGCATCCTCCACAAATATCACGGCATGAGGGACGCCTGTATTAATCGAATGAATCGACTCAACTCCCGATGTCAAAGAAACCTGTTCGTTCAACCGCAAGTCGCGCGGCTCGGTTAAATTCACGGTCACACGGTCACCCGCAAAATCAGCTCGAATCACACCTGCGCCAGTTTCGAAGGTCGTCTGATCGTATGCGCCGGCGGATTTCTGAATAAAGCGCGCGAAACAGCGCGCGCCGTTGCCGCACATGTCAGCCGTGCTGCCGTCGCTGTTGAAAAACTCCCATGCCCAATCCGCTTTACCGGAAACACTTGGCACGAGCATAAATAACCCATCCGCGCCCACACCCCGCTGGCGGTCACACAGGCGAACGATCTGCTCCCTGGTGAGGGAAATCTTGCGGTCGCGATTATCAATGAGAACAAAATCGTTCCCCGCCCCGTTCATTTTTGTGAATCTCAACGTCATCAAGCGGGGAAAGTTAATGGGCACTTGGGGAACTTCAAAGCGTAAAGTTGAGATGCTTCGATCGTAAACTGACGCTCAATTACCCGTCTCCAACCCACCCCAGGACTTGCAAGCGCGTTGAATCAGCGGCAAACTCATCGTAACACTCAACGCTTTTTATCATGCCTGGCATCTTTTTTCAATCCATCAGTCGGCGGAACTTTTTAAAATTCTCATCCAGCGCTGCAGCAGCGCTGGTCGTATCGAATACCTTCGGTGGGGTGGATGAGGACGCCGAGTTAGACCTTCGACTGGCTTTGCTCTCGGACCTGCATTTTCCTGCGGATCCGAAAAATGAATTCCGGAAATTTTTCCCGGTCGAAAACCTCAAAACAATTCTGCCACAGGTCCTCGCCGCAAAACCGGCGGGAGTAATTATCAATGGCGATTTGGCACGACTGACCGGCGAAGTCGCCGACTATAGCGCTCTCAAGAGCACGCTTTCCGATTTGGCGACGAAAGCACCTGTTTTCATGGCCATGGGTAATCATGATAATCGCGAACACTTTTATCAAAGTTTTGAACATTCAGATGGTGAACGTCAAAAACTCCAGGACCGGCACGTTCTCATCATCGAGCAAAAGCCGGTTCGAATCATTGTTTTGGATTCGTTGTTTGCGGCGAGTAAAACAGGAGGACTCCTCGGCAAGGCCCAACGGGACTGGCTCGCAAACTACCTAAAGGCTGCTGGAGACAAACCGATAGTGATTTTCGTCCACCACACCCTGGGTGATGGAGATAACGAACTTCTCGACGCGGAATATCTGCTTGAGATGACCGTTGCTGCAAAACAGGTGAAAGCCATTTTCTATGGGCATTCACATGCTTACTCCTTCAAAAAGCGCGAGGATTTGCATCTGATTA
>JAQGOX010000167.1 GCA_028293365.1 Verrucomicrobiales bacterium
GACGCATTCCGTACAATTGCCGGGAGGTGGAGGCGATAAATCATCGGGCGAACGGCGATTTGCTCCGGTGCTGGCGCGCTCGGCCATTGCGGCGGGCGCGAGTGGCTTGTTTATCGAAACGCACCCGAATCCCGATAAGGCGATGAGTGATGGCCCGAATATGATTCCGCTATCTGAAATGTCCGCGGTTCTTAAAAGTGTCCTGCGTGTTTTTGAAGCGGTTTCGAAAAACTGACATGGGCGCTCATTTTCAACCCCGTCCGATCCGAAATAAGCTCGCGGTTCGACAGAAGTCGATTCGTTCGAGCGTGGCAAAGCGATTTGCCAAAGTGAAGGTGCTCCTTTGCGACGTGGATGGGGTGTTGACGGATACTGGTATTTTCATGGGAGGCGACTCCGAAATCAAACGCTTCAACATCCAGGATGGTTTGGGTCTCCGGCTTTTACAGCAAGCGGGAGTGAAAGTCGGCTGGGTTTCAAATCGTCCCTCCTATGCGACAACCTTGCGGGCCGTCGAATTGAAGATCGATTACCTCTACCAGAAAGATGGCAATAAGGTTGAAGCAATTGAGAGCATCCTGGCGAAAACCGGTTTTACCTGGTCGCAGGTTTGTTATATGGGGGATGATATTGTCGACCTCGGGCCTCTCGGCCGGGCGGGTTGTGCCGTCGCCGTGGCGAACGCCGGAATTGAAGCGAAGGCTGCGGCGCATTACATCACCAATCTCGAGGGCGGGTACGGAGCAGTGCGGGAAGTGGTCGAATTAATTCTGAAGGCACAGGGTAAATGGGACGCGATCATCGCAAGAATGGCTCAATGAAATCCGCGCGTTTGAAATTTCGAATTGGCTTATTTCTCCTCGCGGCGCTGCTGTTTTTTGGTGGCCTTGCCAAAAATGCCGCCCAGCCCGCAATTGGCGGACGCATTCGAAACTTTCAGACATTTGCCAACGATCGCCAGGGAAAACGCACCGTTTTGCGTGGAAAAGATGCTAAAAATGTCAGCCGCGATGTTGCGGAAATCATCGGACCGCGGCTGGAAAGTGTTAACGAAAGCAATCAAGTCACCCTGACCATTGAAGCTCCGCAGTGCTTTTATAACAATCAAACTCAAATTGCGACTTCAGCGGAAAACATAAGTCTGAAAATGGGAGGCGGCCGGGTTTCAATTACCGGACGGGGATGGACGTGGGCGGCCGGGGAATCGCGATTGGTAATCTCGAATGCCGTTGTGGCTGTGATCGACAAACAGGCTCTGCAGACTCCCCAGGCAACGAATAACATTGGGGCCTCTCTGCTGACCGGAACTAACAAAGTTTCAGACGATATTCACATCAGTTCTACGGGTTTCGAATACCAGGCAGATACCATAACATTTCGCGAGCAAGTGATCGTTACGGATGTGCAGGGGGTTTTGAATTGTCGCACATTGCGCGCGAAGTTAATTCAGCCCGGCAATAAAATTGAACGTATTGAAGCCGATGAAGATGTGAGGATAGTGCAAAAGGGCACAGTGGCAACCGGCGGCCGGGCCGTTTATTTGATGAGTGATGATGAAATTATGATGACAAATTCGCCCGCCTGGAAAATGGAGGACAAGGAGGGTACGAGTGATTCGCTGGTGTTGAATCGTAAAAGCAACCATCTGCACACGGCTGGCCATGTTTACATGAAGTTACCGCTGTCGAGTGTGCTAACCAATGGATTGGATTCGGGAGCGATTTCCAACCGGGTTACAAATGTCGTGGAGATAACGTCTCAAGTATTCGATTACGACCAGAAACTGGCGGTCTACCGCGGCGACGTGCATGCGAAAGAGACGCAAGGAACAATCGATAGTGAGCTGTTAACGATTTATTTCGCCCCGGGAGGAAGTCGACCCGAGAGAATTGTCGCTGAAACCAATGTTACAATGGTTCGCGGCGACAGCCGTGTTCAAGGGAGCAAGGCTACCTATGAAATTCAATCGGATCTGCTACGAGTCGAGGGAGCGCCTAAATGGCAGATTGGCGACAAGCACGGAGAAAGCACCTTTCTTGTTTTGCTACCCAGGACTCAGGAATTTCAGGCGGGTGGGGGAGTGCATATGACGATTAGCAAGGTTCCGGGAATGTCGCTGGTAATGGATTCGGGATCCCGGAGCAATCTTGCCTCTCAAACGCGAACGAATGAGCTGATGGATGTATTCGCCGATCGTTTGGATCATAAAGACAATCTATCCATTTTCGAAAACGCAGTTCGAATTAACGACCCGGAGGGAGAAATTCGCTGCGAGTTCCTCGTTATTTCGACCGGGGCAAGCAACCAGGTGACGCAAATCGTGGCCGACAAAAATGTCGTGATAACGCAGACGAATATGGTTACGAGGAGTGATCGTGCGTTCTACACATTGACGAATGGAATCGTGGAATTAACCGGTTCACCCAAACTAAAAGCTCCCGACCGCTTGCTAACGGCAGACGTTTTTCTTTTAAACCGCAGCAACAACACGTTCAAAACCCGGGGCAAGTATCGAATTGAAATGTTACGACCGCCGGAGTCACGCCGAACCAATGAAATTCGGTCAAAATCGTGAAGGATATTGACCCAACGACAATCCCGGAATCTATACCGGGTCTCCTCGAGACCGAAAAACTGGTCAAGGCTTATAAACAGCGGCGCGTTGTAAATGGCGTCTCGATTTCGGTGGCACCGGGTGAGATCGTCGGTCTGCTGGGCCCGAATGGTTCAGGCAAGACAACCACGTTCAATATGATCGTTGGCGTGGTGCGTCCGGACTCAGGCAATGTCAGCTTTCAGGGCAAGCCAATTACCTCGCTTCCGATGCATCGCCGGGCGCGTCTGGGAATTGGGTATTTAACACAGGAGCCATCCGTATTTCGGAAGCTGACAGTGGAGCAGAATATTCTCGCGATTCTCGAGACATGTAACATTGGACGCAAAGAGCGGCAGATGCGGCTCAAATATCTTTTGGATGAATTGGATTTGTCCAAATTGGCCAAAAGCAAAGCTTACACGCTAAGTGGAGGGGAGAAGCGCCGCCTCGAAATCACTCGCGCTCTCGTGACAACCCCGAAATTGCTTTTATTGGACGAACCGTTCAGCGGAATCGATCCCATCACTGTTTTCGAAGTGCAAAAGATTGTAAGGCGGTTGCGGGATCGGGGGCTCGGAGTGTTGATCACTGATCATAATGCCCGCGAAACGCTGAAACTGGTCGATCGAGCTTACCTGATCCTGCATGGCGAAGTAGTTTGCGATGGCACCGCGGAATTTATCGCCAACGATCCCAAGGCTCGCGAAATTTACCTCGGCCCCGAATTTAATATGTAAACGTCCGGAGCTCTGCCATACTAAGAGCATCATACCTTTTGAAACGCGCATGCAACGGGATATCGTCACAGTTGAACGCTTCTATACTGAGCATGCCAGTTCCCTTGAATTGAAACTGGTGGCTGGTGCGAGCGGTCTAAAACGAATCATACGCGAACCGACGGTCAATCGACCTGGACTCGCTCTCGCAGGATTCACCCGGTATTTTGCCAGCAAGCGTGTGCAGGTAATTGGAAATGCTGAGTCGCACTTTCTTAAATCGGTGCCGCACGATGCCCGCGAACAGCGATACGCAACGCTTTTCTCCCATAAAATCCCTTGCGTAGTATTTTGCCGTGGATTTCGTCCAGATCGATTGTTTTTACAGGCGGCGGAACGTTGCAACGTTCCGATTTTCAATACGCCGCAAATTACGATGAAATTCATCAATCTGGCGACCTTGGCGCTGGAAATGATGTTCGCCCCCTATGGCAGTGAGCTGGGAAGCATGGTGGATATTCTCGGAGTTGGGGTGATCATTCGAGGAGAAAGCGGTATTGGTAAAAGCGAAAGTGTGCTCGCGTTGATTGAGCGAGGTTACAGTTTGGTTTCCGACGATGTAACCAAGGTAACTCTGGTTGATGGGCGGGAAGTAATTGGAACGAGTGCCGAAATTACGAGGAACCATATGGAGGTTCGAGGGATCGGTATCGTTAACGTTGCAGCGATGTTTGGTGTCAA
>JAQGOX010000171.1 GCA_028293365.1 Verrucomicrobiales bacterium
GAATGGATTCGGTGTGCTGGTACCGGAAGTTGAAAAGATGAAGATATTGGGTGCGATTTTCTCCTCATCACTCTTTCCGCACCGCGCGCCTGAAGGACACGTCACGATCACCTGCTATATCGGCGGCTGCCGAAATCCGAATCTCGCCGTAGGGGATAGAGCTGTTTTGCGGAGTGCGGTCCTGGAAGATTTGCAGAAACTCCTCGGCGTTCGGGGGAAACCCACTTTCGAACACATATCGGTGATTCCGAAATCGATTCCGCAGTACGACGTTGGTTTTGGGAAGTTCAAGGAATTTGTGCATCAGATTGAGGCGAGTTCTCCAGGTTTGTTTTTCGCGGGCAATTATCGAGAAGGGATTTCATTGGGTGATGCGATCGTTTCGGCGGAGGACGCTTCTTCGAGGGCCAGTTATTTCCTCAAACAATTTGATGCAGTTGATTTCGAAACATTGAATCCGTCATGAGCAAACAAGGGGTACTTTTAATCAATTTAGGTTCGCCGGATTCTCCTTCCGTTCCAGATGTGCGGAAATATTTGCGGGAATTTCTGATGGATGGCAAGGTGCTCGACGCACCTTGGCCCATTCGTTTTGGCATTGTGCATCTGGCAATTTTGCCGCAACGCCCGAAGCAATCGGCGCATGCCTATCGCAGCATCTGGACGGCGGATGGCTCGCCCCTGGTGATCACGAGCAAGAATGTAAAAAAGGCACTTCAGAAACGTTTGCCGATTCCAGTCGAGCTGGCGATGCGTTACCAAAACCCTACGATTACGCAGGCTCTGGAGGCGTTGCGCAAACAGGGTGTTGAAAAGCTGCTTGTGATTCCATTGTTTCCCCACTATGCGATGTCGAGCTATGAATCGGCGGTCGAGAAAGTAAAGGAGATTGCGGCGCGTGAGGTGCCTTCCCTAAAGATTCAAGTGCAGGCGCCGTACTACAAGGAAACGAATTACATCGCGGCGTTAATTGCGAGCGCAAAGGAATATCTGCAGCCTGGCTATGATCACCTTCTTTTCAGTTTTCACGGAATACCCGAACGACATTTGCGCAAGTCCGATACGACCGGATGCCATTGTTTGGCAGTCAAGAATTGCTGTGAAAACGCGAGCCCCGCACACGACACCTGTTATCGCGCGCAATGCTTTCAAACGATGAACGCATTTGTGAGGGAGGCGGGGATTGCTGAAGGCAAGTTCTCCATCGCGTTTCAATCGCGACTGGGCCGCGATCCGTGGTTGAAACCGTACGCGGACCTGGAATTGGTTCGTTTGGCGAAAAACGGTGTTAAAAAACTGGTGGTGATCTGCCCCGCCTTCGTGTCCGACTGTCTTGAAACTCTTGAGGAAATGGGGATTCGTGGTCGCGATACGTTTTTGCAAGCGGGCGGTACCGATTTTAGATTGATTCCGTGCCTGAATGAAAATCCGGCCTGGATTGAAGCACTGGAGAAAATGGCCATCGGCTTTATGGAACAATCGGTCGATCTTCGAGTTCCGCATGCAAAACCAATTTTTGCGAATCGTTGCTAATGAGTATTGTGTGTCATAGCGGCTACACGAGGGCAGGTTTGCAGCTGTGAAATCATATTTGTTCCTTTATAAAATCGTAGTACAATAACAGAAGCGGAAGTTGCGACAGGAAGGGGAAATCACGAAAAGTGGATGGAAACTGACGCGCTGTTGATTGGGAAGCGCAGCGCGTTTTGTAGCGCTAATTAGCCGGTATCGCAGAAGGCCGAATGCAAATAGAGCCTCGGCCTTACAGCAGAATTGTGCGTTTTCGCCTGGTGCCAGGCGAATTTTGACCCGACCAGCAGACGCTCGTCAATCAGCGAGCGGTCACGATTTGGGGGCGAGTGCTCTCGATGATTGAAAGCAGTTCTTTCTGTTCCTTGTTCGGAATCTGCAGCCTGTCGAGGGAAGCTTTTAAATCGCCTAATGCCGCGTCAAACTCCGGGTTTCCAATATGCATGGCAGCATGGGTGGATTTCATTTCTTTGCCTCGATATTGGGTTGGTCCTCCCGTTGCCAGGGCGATGAATTGCTCCAGGTGCTTTTTCAAGGCTGCTACGTTTGCCGCGGATGCAGTCCATGTAACGGACTGATTTCGATGAAACGAAAAGCCCCCTTTTTGCACGTCTTTCCGCTCCCAATTCACCCGGGGATCGTTTAGGACGCGCGGTGTGAAATCCTCCACGATCCTGGCGATTCCTTTTTCACCTCCGAGGCGGTCATACAAGGCGAGTTTTCCCTCGACCTGGGCGGCTTTGTTTGTTTGTCCGTTGGGATCTTCATTTTCCACCTTAACGGCTACGGCCTTTTTCGCGCCTTTTTCTCCGGAACCTTCGCCTGATCCAGAAAGTTGCTCGGATTTTGCCATTGTTTGGCTCGCACGTTGATCCGCTTCACGACTGCCGGAGGTGAAGAAGTCATCTTTCTTCTGCGCGACTTTGGCTGAGTGGCAGCCAATTGAGGCGATTAGTGCGATGAGAGCAATGCCGGAGGCGGCTGAGAGGAGTGGAATGTGTATTAATCGATTGAATCTAGATTCGATCATATGGGCTACATGGTTTGTTAAGATTATTGAGGTGAGTCGCCCGCGGAGATTGAGTCGGTAATTTCCGGAGCGGAGAACTTTAAGGTGTCGATGGCTCCCGTGCCATTCTCAAGCCGGGGAAGATAAGCGCGAATGAAAGCATTGCGCAGGATGTTCCCGATCGTGGTCAGGAGCTGGGCGCTGGTCGTTCCCGACATATCGCTGCTGAAGGGAATGAGCGTGCCAAACTGGTCTCGGGATCTGTTCGTCAAAATCGCTGTCGTGGCGCCTACGAGAGCCTGCCAAAAGAACTGAACCACTGTATCCTCTTTGACGTCCTCTTTGAGCGCGAAAACTTTCAGGTTCCTGAACAGGGGCTTGGCGTATCCCATTAATTGACCTTCCTTCGCATCCGCTTCAATCACAAAATCAAACCAGCCACGCTTAAAATTAAATTTCCCATATGCGAGCGCCAGGTCGTTGATTTTGGTTACGTCCAGGCCCAGGAGGCGCGTGGCCATATGAAAGGTGGGCCGATAGGAAAACGGATCGAGCGTCATCTTGAATTCAAACTTTGCCTGATCCATCGCAAGCGCGGTCATCTGAACGGTGGAAACAAGCGGGGTGGTTTCGTCGCGGATATTGGTCAAATTGTCAATCGAAGCCGTAACTTCCGAGAGATAGACATCCACCTGGTTTTGAGATTTGAACGCGCGAAAGTGAATGGAGCCATTCTTGATCGCAGCGCTGTTGATCTTGAATGGAAACAGGTCGCGGATCATTTCCAGCCATGGCCCGCCGGCGCCTGTTTGTCCTTCGCTGTCGGATAGACCATCTACGAAGTTGATTTGCGGTTCGATCATCGAAACACGCCCAACCAGTTTGTGATGCAGAATTGCGGGCCATTCCATCGCGAAGCCGACCGTTTTTGCGGAAAAAAATGGGACCGGCACGCTGCCGGTGGTTTTGCTGATGCGAACGTTCTGGATCGAATAGGCTCCACGCCAAAGGTGGATCTGGACTTCACCAATCTTACCGGAATAAAGCGGATTGCGGGAAAGCGCACGGTTAACATAGTCTCGAACAAACCATGGCAAAGCGGCCCGGGCGGTGCCTGCAAACAGACACGCTACAAAAAAAATCAGGAAAAACTTGCGCCATCCACCCCGTTTCCTGCGCTGGGAATTACTCTTTTCCTCCCTTGAACTGGTCGCAGATTCGCTATTCGTAACGACTGGATGTGTTGCTTCACTACGGTCTTTCATCCTTTTCCAGCTAACCTCCTTTAGGGCTATCCCAGCAAAAGAGTACGGCCTCTTCCGCCAAAGTCAACGGACGCACGGTCGTTGCCGGAATAACGGGAAGTTTTTTAAATGCAAGATTTCTCTGATTGGCAACCACGAGTGGAGTGGCTACGATTAAGAAACCCCAGATGACAACCGATGAAAACATTCGAGGATGCAACCGCCAAACTTGCAGCACTCAAAGACCAAAGGGACCGGCTATTGCGGGACTACGAGAAATGCGTATGTAGTGGCGACGACGCGAACTATTTGAAAACCCAGATATTCTTAATCGATGCTCAAATCGTTGAGGCGGAGGCCTCGATCGTAACCCGATCGCTGTAAAGAACCTTTGCATACGCGGCTTAGACGTCCCCATTTGGTTTATCGGAGCCAAATCGGCA
Source organism: Verrucomicrobiales bacterium (assembly GCA_028293365.1). Taxonomy (GTDB): domain Bacteria; phylum Verrucomicrobiota; class Verrucomicrobiia; order Limisphaerales; family SXQI01; genus JAQGOX01. The sequence continues at coordinate 4,227 of JAQGOX010000171.1, forward strand.
GGTTGGAGCCCTGCCCGCAGTTTGGTGGGTCGGGGCTGGGCGGACGAACGATCGGACGATACATTGTCCAAGTCGCTGTAATCGAATCCTGGAGCGAACAGCGGATACTCCTAAGA
>JAQGOX010000198.1 GCA_028293365.1 Verrucomicrobiales bacterium
CGGAAATCCGGCCCCAACTTATCAATGGTATTTTAATGACCAACCGATTGCTCGTGCGACCACTCCCTCCTTAAATCGAACCGGAATTCAGGCTGATCAACTGGGAAGGTATAAAATCGTCGTGCGCAATGCCGTGGGGCAGGCCGCGGCCGAAGTAATCTTAACTGCGGGCGTATCGTTCCGATTTGACGCCGGTGACTACCTTCTGGCCAACGGTCAATTGGAGTTGCAAATCCAGCCGAACCTGAACAACCGCCCAATCATCCTTGAAGACTCAACAAATCTTCTTGATTGGACCCCGATCGCCACAAACGTCACCGGTTCGAAGCTGAAATTCCTTCAACCCATCAACCAGGGTCGCCTGTTCTTTCGTTCGGTTCAAAAATAGACTGATCGATGAAGCAAATTCGACCATTGGTAAATTCGATCCGTTGAAATTTCGTGATTTCCGTTCTGGCCCAGAGCCGGGTTTTAGTGTTTGTTTAGCCCTGATTACGAGTTTCCCGATCGGGAAGGCAGAAGTCGACTAACGATTTAATATGTCTGAAGAGGTTAAACCAAATCCACCCGCTCCTGAGCGGCGCAGTTTTTTGAAAGAAGCGGCGATTATGGCAATTGGTGGGGTCGCCACACTGGTTCCACTCGGTGCGGGCATTGCAGTATTGTTGGATCCCTTGCGGCGCAACGTTAACGGCGGAAGCAAGATCCGTGTGACCAGCCTTGATGCGTTGCCCAAAGATGGGACTCCGCGCAAGTTTCCGATTCTTGCGAGCCGAACCGACGCGTGGAATAAATACCCCGATGCGCCGGTGGGCGCGGTTTATCTTCGCCGAACGCCTGATGGCAAAATCCAAGCCTTGAATGTGGTTTGCCCACATGCAGGCTGTTTTGTCGATTTCCGCGAAAATACCAAGAACTTTTTCTGTCCCTGCCACAACAGCAGTTTCGCAGTCGATGGCAAGATCGATGATCCGAAGAGTCCGAGTCCCCGGGCGATGGATGAACTCCAGGTTGAAGTCAAAGGATCGGACGTATGGGTTCGATTCGAGAATTTTCAGACGGGCCGGGCCGACAAAATTCCCGCATGAAAAGGTTCCTCGCGTGGGCCGACCATCGCACTGGCGTCAAGAAACTGACCGAAGAGGCGCTTTACGAAAACGTGCCGGGCGGATCGCGCTGGCGCTATGTTTGGGGCAGCACCCTCACCTTTGCCCTGGCGGTCCAGTTCATTACCGGCATCTTCCTTTGGATGGGTTACAGCCCGAGCGCACAGACCGCCTGGGAAAGTGTTTTCTATATCCAAAACGAAATGTTCGGCGGTTGGCTGCTCCGGGGTATCCATCACTTCACCGCGCAATTGATGACCGTACTTTTGGTGCTGCACTTAATGCAAGTGGTGGTGGACGGCGCTTATAAGGCGCCGCGCGAAGTAAACTTCTGGTTCGGCTTGATTCTCTTGATATTGACGCTGGCGCTCTCGCTTACGGGCTACTTGTTGCCGTGGGATCAAAAAGGCTTTTGGGCCACCAAAGTCAGCACGAATATTTTGGGAATCACACCGGTAGTTGGACCGCTCTTGCAAAAACTGGTGATTGGAGGAACCGATTACGGCCATCTTACTCTAACCCGCTTTTTCGCCCTGCATGCTGGAGTTCTACCAGCATCTATTGTTTTGTTGGTCATTGGTCATATTTACCTGTTTCGCAGGCATGGAATAACTCCCAAACAACCGCTGCGAAAATGGGACGAGCCGTTTTGGCCGGAACAGGTCCTTAAGGATGCGGTCGCCTGCCTCGCCGTGCTTGCGGCGGTATTGTTTTTGATTCTCCGGCCTCGCTTGTTTGCTGCCGGCGCGCCTATGGGTGCGGAATTGGGAGCTCCCGCAGATCCTTCCGAAGCTTTTTCCGCTGCCCGTCCGGAATGGTATTTTCTCTTTTTATTCCAATTCCTGAAGTATTTTCCGGGACAAACCGAAATCGTCGGAGCGCTCATCATTCCCAGTCTGCTTATGGGAGTCGTTTTCCTAATGCCGTTTCTGGGACAATGGAAACTTGGTCATCGGTTTAATGTTGGGTTTCTTTTCGTGATGCTGGCGGGCGCGGGAATGCTTACCTATTTGGCAAAAGCCCAGGATCGCAACGATCCGGACTATCAGGCCGCGGTGCGCGAAGCCTCGGTCAGTGCTGAACGAGCGCAATTTCTCGCGAGCACTAAAGGAGTTCCCAGCAGCGGCGCGTTAACTTTGTTGAAGAACGATCCTTTTACCCAGGGGCCCCGGCTGTTCTCAAAAAACTGCGCCTCCTGCCATCGCTACGGCGGCACGGATGGGATGGGCGGTATCGTCAAAGATCCTCAATCCGCGTCTGACTTAAAAGGATTTGCCTCAAAAGAGTGGATCGCAGGATTATTGGATGCCAACCGAATCAGCACTACAAATTATTTCGGTGGAACCAAATTTGCCGATTCGAAAATGGCCAAATTCGTGAAGAAAGAGTTTTCCAGTTTAACTCCAGAAAAAAGGGCGCAGTTGGAGAAAGTCATCGCGGCGCTGGCCGCCGAAGGAACGGATATCCCATCGGGTGGGGCAACCAATCAAGTCGATACATTTGCCGAAGGGCGGCGGTTGATTGCCTCCCCGGAAATGCGTTGCACAGAATGCCATCAGTTTCATAAAACTGACGAAGAGGCAAACGGTCCCGATCTCACCGGTTGGGGATCGCACGAATGGATTGTCGGAATGATTAGCGACCCGACCCACGCCCGCTTCTACGGCAAACGCAGTGATCGAATGCCCGCCTTTGCGAAGCAACAGATCCTCGATGCGCGTGAAATTGGATTGCTGGCAGAATGGCTTCGAAGTCCCACGCCAGACCCTCGCTTCCCAGCCAATTAATTCGGGCCTTCGGAACGGAATTGCTGAACGTTGTCGAAACGGACGCGGCGCTCCTAAGAAGTTGGCCCAATCCTGAGCCAGTTCTGAAGCATGGGGATTTGCGTTCGCGCCCCGTTGAGGCGGGCTCCCGATCTTCGGGCGGATTCTCTTTTGTTACCTTCCTTGAGAATCGCAAAGGACTCGTTTTCTTCGCGGCGGAGCTCACAAAGGTAGATCAAGCTTGCGCCTGGATTTCTGGTAGTGGATAAGGTTAACCATAGATCAGGTTGTATTAATCCAATAAGAGCGTATTCAGTTGGATGTGAATTCCACGTTGCTTATTCCTTTACCCTCCGGCATCCGGCTGAGGGTCGCAAAATTGCGACAACGACATCCCTGTTGCGTGTGGCAATGACTTCCGTCTTCACAGGCATGCTCACACCAAACGAAAGCGATTATGATAAAAACAAACCCATTCTACACAACTGGCACCTCATATTGCCCCGCCACCACAATGAAACATATCTGCCAGAGTCTCGCGGTGAGTTCGATTCTATTGTTTTCTCAAGCAGCGGTCACCGCAGGCCAACTGCCGGTCGAGCTTGGGGCGGCGGATCAATTCGCGATTTTGGCAGGAAGCGAAATCACGAGCATCCCCACATCGGCGATCAAGGGTGATGTGGGGTTGAGCCCTGCGGCGCGATCCAAAATCGTGGGATTAACGCCGGTTGAAGTGAATGGAACTATCTTCGCAGCCGATCAGGGTGGCGCTATCGCGGCGCTTTTGACTCGAGCCAAAGGGGATCTGACCACGGCTTATAATGACGCAGCCGGACGAACTCTCGCTCCTGTGGATGTGGCGAACGCGGATCTTGGAGGGCGCACTCTTGCGCCGGGTCTATATAAATCGTCAGGCACGCTGGCGCTCACAGGCACTCTCACGCTGGACGCTGGCGGGGATTCCACGGCTTTCTTTATCTTCCAAATCGCCTCCAAGTTGACGACGGCGCCAGGTAGTGAGGTGGTTTTGAGCGGCGGTGCCAGCGCGGCGAACATCTTTTGGCAGGTCGGGACTTCCGCAACTCTGGGAACGACCACCTTGTTCAAGGGAACAATTCTGGCAGATCAATCAGTCTCACTTGCCACCGGTGCGCGCCTCGAAGGCAGAGCGATGGCGCGGATTGCGGCAGTGACTTTAGATGCTAATACTATTACAAATCCATCCGTACGCCCAACACCGCCCTGGTTCGGCCCGATTAAGCGCCTGACAAACGACTTTGTCTCACTTGTTATCACCAACACACCCACTTTCGCGCTCACAATCCAAACTTCCGAGGATTTAACCAACTGGACCACTCTGTCAGCGCAGGCGATGTCTATAAGTCCCTCCTTGTTTATTGACTCAACTGCCCCGATTCAAGCGAAACGGTTTTACCGAGCTTTTTATCCGTAATTGAAATTTAAACTTGGTGATACAGGAGTGCCTTTTGATTGGGAGTATGGCGATCGAGCTGGCAAATCGTAATGACCAGAAAAAAGAAAATGCTCCGAAAGAGAATTCTTTCTGTTGGAATGAGAAACCCCTAAAAACAGCGATCCGTCTATTGACTTTTTCCGCAGATCGAGAATTGGGTAGTATGGATATATTCTTCTCCATATCAGCAGGACCCGGTGGTCATTTCATTTGTTGTTACGATCAGGAATGCCACCTGGCGAATGAGTTGGTCCGGAGTTCGATTGCTCGTGCCTGGCGATCAGCCGAAGAAGCTGAAGCCTTTGCACTTGACCGTGGCTGGCACCCCCTCCCCGACGAGATGGCGCGACGATTGCATGCCGGGAAAAGGAAGCGTTAAAAAACCTCGTTCTTCCAAGGTTACCAACCCCATTTCAGACCGCCCTTACTCGCGCTGGCGTCTTTGGACCGCTGCGGCGTACTACAGTCTTTCCGCCATTTTACGGCTTTGGGACTATCTCCGGAAACTTTTTTACGAAAGTTTGAAAGATTTGGGTGATTGCCTCCGTATGAAAAGGTATCCATGAAAACTATGCAAATGCGGGTCGGAGAAGACCCCCCACTAATTCCCGCTATTTGGGTGTATTCAGACACAACACGAAGCGAGAATTGATTTCCAGAACGTCTAAGATCATCGCTTAACCGCCGGGGACCTTTGCCGATATCTTCTTTTTGTCGTTTGTGAACGAACCTGAACTCAAGAAGGCTCCTTAATGAAGAATGCGCTGCGCATTTTGCATCTTGAAGATAACTCCAATGATGCCGAACTTGTTCGATCGGTTCTGGAGGAGGACCAGCTAATTTGCGATATTGATCGCGTTGTCTCGAAAACGGAGTTCGAGCGCGCACTGCAGTCTAATATTTACGACATCATTCTTTCCGATTATTCGATGCCAGGATTCGACGGCTTTAAAGCATTGAGTTGTTCCCGCCTGATGCAACCGAGTGTGCCTTTTCTGTTTCTATCGGGTACGATTGGTGAAGAGCGGGCCGTTGATTCGCTTAGAAATGGAGCGACCGATTACATACTGAAGGACCGGTTGCAAAGACTGGGCGCTGCCATCCGTCGCGCGCGGCGGGAAGCGGAAGATCGGGTTGAGCGTTTGAAGAATGATCAGAAGATTCGGCAACAGGCTGATTTTCTAAACCAGGCCCAGGATGCAATCTATGTTGGGGACCTCTCCCAAAATATCACGTATTGGAATAAAGGAGCGGAACGAATTTATGGCTGGACTGCGGACGAAGTGATCGGAAAGCACGCTTCGAAGTTACTCTACAAGAGCGATGCCCCCAGCCGCGATGAGATTTGGAATACAGTCCTTGAAAAAGGCCAATGGACTGGAGAGCTGGTTCAGGTCACCATGGCGAACAAAGAGATCTGTGTATCCAGTCGGCGGACCTTGCTTCGTGACTCAGGCGGAGTTGCTGTCGCGGTCCTGAATATTAATACGGACATTACCGAGAAGAAAAACCTGGAGGCTCAGGTCCTTCGCAGTCAACGATTGCAAAGCCTTGGCACGATGGCCAGCGGCATTGCACACGACCTGAACAACGTCCTCGCACCTGTTTTAATGGTTTCGGAGCTTTTGGGTCAAAGCCTCACAGATTCTCAGGACCTCAAAATGGTCGATATCGCAAGGAGCAGTGCTCAAAGGGGCACTCAATTGGTCAATCAGATCCTTCAATTCGCGCGCGGAACCCGGCCTGCGGACGTCCAGATGAACCTTAAAGCGTTGGTGGACGAATTGGCCAAATTTGCTCTGAGCGCGTTCCCTCGTAAAATCAGCATTCGGACAGACGTTCAACCCGATTTGTTCCCGGTAGCAGGTGACTCGACTCAATTCACCCAAATTCTACTCAATCTTTGCGTCAATGCGCGGGACGCTATGCCGAATGGTGGCAGACTTTCCATTTGCATCAAAAACACTCTTCTGTCCGAGCAGGAGATTTTTGAGGAAAATAAACGTATATCCGGTTCGTTTGTCGAACTGTCGGTTTCAGACACGGGCACCGGCATACCGCCAGAAGCTCTCACCCATATTTTTGAGCCGTTCTTTACCACTAAAGCAGACGGCAAGGGTACAGGTCTTGGTCTTTCCACGGTGGCTACCATTGTTCGTAATCACGGAGGCTTTATCGATGTGGAGACAGGATTGGGAACTGGCACAACATTCCGGGTCTACTTTCCTGTTACAAATCAGGCATTAATGGAGAAACATTTGATTTCGTCCGCGAGTGTTCAGTCCGGACATGGAGAGTGGGTTCTCCTGGTCGATGATGAATTCGCGTTGCTTGAAATGACCAAAGGACTTCTTGAATCCCATGACTACCACGTCCTGACGGCCAAAGATGGGGCGGAGGCGCTGGCAGTTTTCGATGCACATCAGGACAAAATCGCGGTTCTGATTACCGATCTTCTGATGCCGGGCCTGGGCGGCGCTGAACTGATCGCGAACGTGTGTGAACGCTTCCCTCGAATTGTCGCGATTTGTTTGAGCGGATCTCCAGACCGTGGTTCTTTTCCAATTCCGGGTAAAAACTCCTATACTTTTCTGCGCAAGCCTTGCTCCACTACGGATTTACTGGGCACATTGCAACGATTATTGGCCGCGCGAAAATCGTGACTTCGGCTTTTAAATGAAGGGGCTACGTTTTACTTTTCCATAAACCCGGTCAGGGAGGCGGTGACGCCCCCGAAACCGGTCTTCCCCTGACCTCCTCTCCTGGACATCTGCCCACATGAAATAGGGTCAAAAGGTGGCGCTAAAAACAAGCGCCTGCGCCGAATGGCGCATTGCAGATTGTGATCGAGATTACTCAATCGGAAAGAATTGGAAAAAAGAGAGTTGATCCAGATCGCCCACTGAATGGTTGGGGATCGTATTCGGGAAGGCAATATGGAACCAATCGGTAAATGCCATTTTTTAGTGCTGGAAGATAACGAGGATGAGTCTTTCTTGATTAAGCGTGCCTTCGCGAAGGCCAGGAGTTCTGCAACGGCATTCCTTTGCCGAAATATTTCCGAAGCGAAGTCATACTTAAATGGTTCCGGAATCTATTCCTGCGCCAAAAGCTTTCCAAAACCGCAAGCCATCATTTCCGACCTCCACCTCAACGGCGAGGACGGGTTTGAGCTGCTATCATGGACACAAGAAAAAGCTGAATTGCGAAAGATCCCTTTTATTGTACTGACCGGCTCCGCCAATCCAGTTGAGCTACTTCGTGCGCGATCCCTCGGGGCAGCGAAGGTCATTCCAAAACCATCGACCCTTCCCGAACTTACACAAATCATCGAAACTCTGTCTCAGGAATGGTGTCACGTTTTGGCATATTAACCTGGGAACGGCTCAGTTTTTATTACCCCGGATTTAAGTCTGAAGAGTCTGAGATTCCCTGAGAGATACTTAATGGGGTCGCCTTCCTTCGGGCTCGCAGCTCTTTTGATTGGCGGAAATGGTGATTTTCCCTAGATTGGCGGCATGACCTGGCGTGACCAATGCGCGGTGGTGATACCGTGTTTCAACGAAGAAGCGGATATTGCCGGGCTCGTTCGGGGGGCGCGACGCTTTGTGGAGACTGTGGTTGTGGTGGATGATGGTTCCACGGACAGCACCGCCAGTTTTGCGGCGGAAGCGGGCGCCATTGTGATCCGGCATTCGGAAAGAAATGGAAAAGGCGCGGCCCTGATGCGCGGATTTTTGGTAGCGCGGGAGCGAGGTCTGGCGCATGTGCTCTGCATGGATGGGGACGGTCAGCACGCCGTTGCGGATATTCCAGCTTTTTTCGAGTGTTGCGAGCGAACGAATGCGGGCCTGATTATTGGCAATCGCTTTGAAGGAAAGGGACCGATGCCTTCGGTGCGGCGGGTGGTCAACCTTCTCATGAGCAAGGCACTCTCGTGGGTGGCCGGAGAAGAATTACCTGACACCCAATGCGGGTTTCGGTTGCTGCGGCTTTCGCTTCTGTCCGCGGTCGAGACCCGGTCAAAGCATTTTGAATTCGAATCCGAATTACTGATCGAGATTATAAAAGCGGGCGGCCGGGTGGCATTCGTCCCGATCGAAACAATTTATCGTTCCGAGCAAAGCAAGATCAGTCCAGTGAAGGATACCGTCCGGTGGTTTTCATGGTTGCTTCCCTCGCTCATTGCCGCGCCGTTCCGGCGTGGGCGGAGCCTGGTGCCGGCTGAGCAGCGTTTGTAGAAGCGGACGCGCTTCCGCACGTTTTTTCGCATACTTATCACTGCAGAACCTGCTGCGGTTCGCAGAAACGCGCTCGTGCGCTTGAAAGAGAGCGTGCACAGGAGGGTGGAAGTCCCTCTGTGGCGGAACTCCCGCCACGAACGGAAAGTAACTATGTCACCGGGAGGTGATCGCTGATGTGTTCGGAGACCGCCTCCATCAGTTCATCCTGCGGAATGTCATTAATCGCACGCTCACCGGCTGGTTTGGATATTTCAAACACAGCCGCCGGACGACCTTGAAACCGTTGGACCAGTGGATACGGCAGAGACTTCCAAGCATCCTGCGCAAACGACACAAGGGAAAAGGACGCGCGCGCGGGATCGATCATCAGCGCTGGCCCAATGCCTATTTCGCCGAACTCGGGCTGATCTCCCTAGCCTCAGCACGAGCACAAGCGGCCAACTCTCATTTGAAGAACCACTAACCGGAGAGCTGTATGCGGGAAAACCGCGTGTACAGTTCGGAGGGAGCGGCGAGGTTTAATCCCTCATTCCTACCCCTATCATATGATTCGTAGAAACGAGAGTTGAAAGGGTTCACAGTTCTCTTTAAGGTGCGGTGCTTCGGCGAGATT
>JAQGOX010000202.1 GCA_028293365.1 Verrucomicrobiales bacterium
AGCCAATAGAACTATGGCCGACATCGAAGCTGAGGTGCAGATTGGCATTCGTCCCCAGAGAGATTTTACCCTTGATGCTCATTTTGTGGTCTGCTAGATATGACATTGTCTAAATTGGAATCAAGACAAAGTTAGATAACGCAGACCGTGCCACTGTTCGCCATGCGGACACGCCGCGTTAAAAAGCGTTTCTTAATCAAAGCCGGCGAGGGCAATCCCCGCCGGTTTTGTTTTTTTAAGAGTCCACATTCCCAAAACAAGGGAAGATGTCAGAGATGACCATTGCCGCATTTTCTGATTTTTGAGAGTCCGTTGCGATGCCGCGCAAACTGCGAGTGGAATAGGAGTGGGCGATTTCTCATCGGATCAACCGGTTTCCAACGGGGAGCACCCGCCCGTCCGCCGTCCGCCGTCCGCAGGACCGCGGGTTCTTTTCGGCGTCCCGCCGCTCTTCTATCTGCGTTCATCCGCGTCCATCTGCGGTTGAAAACGGGGACCGCTCCCGCCCCAGACGAGCCTCGCGGCTCACTCTTGCGCTTGATCACCTGGGACACATGCCTTTCTCCATCCCCCTCCGTTCTCTCTGTTTCCTTCTGTTAAAAATCGTTCCCCTCCTCTTTTCCAATTCGTGAAAATTCGCGCACCACCTTTCGCGATAGCGAAACAGCAATATTCGGGCATCTATCTGGTGGCGGGCTTGGGAAGCCAATTCGCCTAAGCCCTCCGATCTTTTAGAAACGCGAAACCGTTTCGCAATTCAAGCTTTCACTGTGCATTTCCGCGCCTTCCGTGGTAACACATCGGTTTAATACGCTTTTCGCGCAAAAGCATCAAACTGCCAAAAAACGCAATAAAACGCCCTCATTTCCGCCTTCCGCGCTCCGCGTTCCGCGTTGGAGAAAACCTTACCGTAAGTTTTTCCGCATGTTCCAAACCTGCTAAAACTCCCCCCATGAAAGGAGAATGCAGATGGTAAATGATAAACGCAGGCCGCACTTGGCCCCATTCGTCCCAACTCCTATCTTCTATCTCCTAACTCCTATTCAACCTGAAAATCAAGCCTTGGGCTACCACCGGGTCAAAGTGGATAACGGTGTATCAAAGTATATCAAGATGGATAAAGGGGGGAGGGTGAGCCGTCCTTCGAAATCTGCGTTCATCTGCGTCATCTGCGGTACTATCGACAATCCGCCCTTTTGCTTTTGCAAGATTGGAAAAGTGGTGCAGATTCCGGTAGCTTGAGTGAGCCGGAAAAATTTCTGAAAGGCCAATTGCTGCTGGACAGCGGGCAACTGCGCGGCTCGTTTTTCCAACGCACCGTCGTCCTCATTTGCGAGCACAATGCCGAAGGCGCGTTCGGCTTGGTGCTCAATCGTAGTTCAGGCAGTAAAATCGGCGAGATGGTCATCGCCGACCTGCCCGACCCATTGAAGGAATATCCGCTTTACGTCGGGGGGCCGGTGCAAACCAGCGCGTTGAGCTTTTTGCATTCCGACGGTTTCGTTCCAGATGCGAACGTGATCCCGAACCTCGCGCTCGGGCACTCGCTTGAAACCTTGACGGAAATCGCGGAGTCATTTTCTTCCTCGCGCAAGGTGAAAATGTTTGCGGGTTACGCTGGTTGGGGACCCGGCCAACTTGAGGGTGAAATGGAGCGCAAAGCCTGGCTGACCTATCCCGCCTCGCTCGAGCTCGTGCTCGATACTGACCCCACCGTCCTCTGGCAAAAGGTTTTAAAGGCCATGGGTCCCCAGTATAAACTTCTTGCGCAGATGCCGGAGGATTTGTCCCAGAACTGACGTTCTCGGCATAAGACAGGGGATGTACCCAATTTGGACAACGTTTTTTCCGCCAGAGATTATCGATAGTATGACCGGTTTTCATGGCCACATTCTGTGGTGGAGAAGGGATTGAGTGCGGGCCAGATCGCCGACGTTGAAATCGAAATTTACGTATAATTTCGGACATTGGTTTTGGAGGTACATTTCGTGCAATACGCCGGTATTGTATGACATTTGATTCGGTTCCTCAAAGTGCGGTTGAAGTAAAACTGGACGGGCTCACCCTGGAAATTCCCGCGGAACGGCGGACGCTGGGAGGCATTTGTTCCTTTCTGGAATCCGTAGCGCTTCATCAACATCGCATCCTTTGCTCACTCGCCGTGGACGGCGCTCCCATTAATTTGACTCAGCCGCCGGACGATACGAAAACGTTCGCGAGCATTGAGGCGGAAACGATGGGCTTGAGCGACGTGCCCTCGCAACTCATCAAGGCTGCGTTGCAACAAACGATTTCGCTTCGCGACCGCGTGCAATCCGCGGTGGGCCTGGTAATGATCAATGAGCGCAAGCACGCGCATGAATTGTGGTGGGGTTTGTCACTCGCGTTAAAGGAGCCGCTGCTGACGCTGAGCCTTTTGCCGGAAAATATTTATGGCGCCACCGAAGGCCAGGCGTCCTTGACGCAATTGCGCAAATGGCAACTCGAACAATTGGGCGCGGTGATTCAGGACGTGAACAACGCGTGTGAATGGGATAGCCCAACGGTTCTCTCGGACGTTTTGGAAACTCGCGTCCTGCCGTGGATTGACAGACTCCAAACCTCACTCACTCTCTGGCACGAAACGGTGATGGCGAACGCGCGCAGCACCGTGCATCATGGCAAGCACGCTCACTGAAGCCGAAGTTTACTCTCGGTGCCTCGTCGCGAAATAAGCGGCAATCCTTCCCCAAACCATTCCGGTGATGAGTCCCATGAGGTGGGCTGTATTTGCGATTGGTCCGACGACGCCGATATAACAAACCACCAGCCAGATCAAAAGAAGCGCCACGTTTTGCCGGGAAAGAAACAGCCCCGAGGCGCGATCATACTTGCCGCGAATCCAGATGTAACCCGCCAGCGCATACACCACTCCGGACATGCCTCCGAATCCAGGGTTATGATGATAATAATATTGCGCGAAATTTGACACCGCCGCCGACACGGCAATGAACGCCAGCAGAAAAAGTGAGTTTTGCCGTGCTTCAATCATCGAGCCCAGTTGATAAAACCACATCATGTTAAAAATGAGGTGGAGGATGCCGTAATGAATGAAGATCGGCGTGAACAGCCGCCAGAATTGTCCCTGAAAAACCTCCGGAAGAAATCTTCCAGTACGATCCACTGGATCGCTGATGTGCCAGGCGCGCAGCCATTCGGCGTTCTCGCCGAGCTTGGAAAAAACGGCCACGTAAAAGCACACCAACATCAGTGAAAAAGTCAGCAGGCCGATGCCGTAGCCGCCGAATTTCACAAAAAGGCTGCGGCCTGATCGAACGCGCCGCCGATATTTGTCCAACTCTTCCACTTCGATCTTCCGAGCTTTGGCTGCGGCCTCGGGTGCTTTTTGGAATTCCGGCGCGGTGGGATTGGATTGAAAACGCGCCAGCGCCGATTGCGCGTCCTCGACCTGATCTTCATCGCGAATCCAGATGGACCACGAACGATCAGGCTCTTGATCGATGTGACTGCGAATATCGCGCGATAAAAGAAAATCCGTGAAATAACGAGCCTGCGCTTCGCTGGCAAAGGTGCCGATGTGTCTCATGTTGCGGGCTATCAGCGCGGAATTTCCGCATTCACGCCCCTGCGACGCTAGCTTTTCCTTGCCGGGGCTGACAAGCCCGCTTTTCGCGTGAGCGCTGCGAACAGTCTGCGTCAACGTCGGCTCAGTTTGCGGCGGGAACCTTTGGAACTGGCAGCATAACTGACGGGCTGTGGTCCGGTTTTCTTTGGCTGGCCGCCATCCAGCGCGCGCTTCAACTCGCGAATCTGGTCGCGCTTGAGGGCCGCTTTTTCAAATTCCAGGTTGTTCGCCGCCGTTAACATTTCCCCTTCGAGTTCCTTGATCGTTTCGCTGATGTCAATGTCCACGCCCCCTTCGCGCAACACGGAATTGGCAGCGTCGCGGTTGGATTGGTAGGTCGCAAGGCTGTCTTCCACCGCCCGGCTCACGCTGCGCGGGGTGATGTTATGTTCCTCGTTGTAGGCAATTTGTTTTTTGCGGCGATATTCGGATACCGCCAAAAACTTTTGGATGCTCTGCGTCATCACGTCTGCGTAAAGAATCACTTCGCCGTGCA